>JAFVHZ010000004.1 GCA_017474265.1 Bacteroidales bacterium
ACCTGTCCACACCTGATGGACTCCATACATCAGACCTTTGTCCAGGAAGGCATAATACGACGATTCCGCAGTTCCCACCTGCTCGGCATCAATGGTCTCGGCCACTTTTCCGAATACATATAGCTCAGTTGGCTAGAGCATCTGCTTTGCAAGCAGAGGGTCGTCGGTTCGACTCCGACTATCTCCACAAAATGAGGCCTGATCACAGCGATCAGGCCTCTTTCGTTGTCTTTTGTCTCATCGGATTCTTATTTCCTGGAGAACGATGCCAGGGTCTGGCAGCGAGATGGTGATGCAATGCTTTCCGGCATTAAGCGAGGATATGTCGATGGTTCTGGAGGTGTGGCCTCTGAGGACATTCCTGCGCCATTCAGCCGAGAAATCTTCAGTATGGATCGAGAATATTTCTGCTGGGTCTCCGTCTATGCTTACGGCATATCCTGCGTTCCTTCCTTCGTATACGTGCAGGTTGGCCAATGTTCTGATTTCCAGGATTTCCGCGTTCTCTGGTATGTCGATGACATATTCAATTGCAGGAGCGTCTTCCGGTGTGTAGGAAGGAGTGTCAAACGGCAGAACTGTCACTCCGTCGTTGAATCCCAGGAGCCTGACAGTCCTGATCTCTCCTTCTTCAGTATTTCTGACCACGCGGCCTTCAGAAGCAGGGAACTTGACCTGATACTCGTCAGGGAACGGAGGATATATGCCCATGAAGAGAGCGTCTATATCAGCATTCTCCTTGAGGTCCGTAATCCTGAAATGGTTTTCACCCTTTTTCAGTCTCAGTGTGCCGACCTTGCTCCACATAGGCCCTATAAGTGGAGAATGCCAGATGTTGTTTATAGGTGTGGCCGATGCAATGAATGAACTGCCGTCAAGGCAGACCTTGCAGAATTCGTTGTCCTTGGCGGCCTTCGAGAAGTTTTCCACAGGAGTAAGGGCATGGATCCAAAGTGGGATTTCTCCATCTGTGTCGCTTTCGATTGTGACTCCGTCTCCTAATGCGTCATCGACATTCAGGAAACCAGGCTCCGGTCCCTTCCTGACCTGTTCAAGAAGTTCCTCGGTACATACGGGTGCATCCATCCTGTCGGAATAGTACCAGTGGTAAGGTTTCCAGTTGAAGAATCCGGCCCATTTCCCGTCGAGCAGTTCATTGTTGTATCTGTCCGTCCAAGCATTCAGGGCATTATACATCCCGGTGGCTATTGAAGCGTCTGCAAGGGCTGTTTCTGCATCGGCGAATGTGGCATGAGCCATGCTGAGGCGTGCTCTGAGTTGATATTCATTGAGCATCCATGCACCTCTGACGGGATATTCCACAAGTTCAAAGTAGGCGGCCTGCAGGTCCTGAGGAATATCGGCACGGAGGTCTTCTGCTCTGCGGGCAATGTCTTCCCAACGCCTCAGGCGTTCCCTTATCTCTGTTTCAGGGTACTCTATGAACCACACATGCGAATCTTTGCCGGATGCCTGCAGACGATAGTATTCATCCTGTATGTCACTGATTTCAGATGCATGTTTCTTTCCGAAGGTGCGTGCTGCCCACTCCTTGATGAAGCCATGGGCATTTTCCGGAGTCCATCTGTCCAGATCCCATGCAAGTTCCATTGCGAAAGTGATTTCCTTCTCGGCAGGCTTGATGTCCCCGACATTGAATACCCAGATCTTTCTTGCTCCATATGTGTATGCTTTCGTGAGCTCGGTCGAGATGAATGCAGGCGAAAGCGGACTGAGCCATATCCAACTTGCAGGGTCGCCATGATAGGATATATGGTAGTATATTCCCGCACCGCCCTTTCTCTGCATCTCGTCCGGATTGCAGAGATTCCGCGTGTATCCGTGCTTGTCGTCGGACCACAGTAGAGTGACGTCTTCCGGAATATTCAGTCCCGAATGATAGGCGTCCAGGACTTCTTCGTATGTACATAGTACCTGCGGAACCTCTTCCACCGGCCCGTCAATATTCCTGCGTAGGATATCTCTCTGGTCATCAATCGCTTTCTGCATCAGCGCGACACGTTCCATGGTGTTGTCGGCACCTTCCATGGGGTAGTCGTGGATGCCTCGAAGACCTAATGTATAGATGTTTTCATACCTTCCGTTGGTCTTGACACGATCTTCCCAGTATCGTATCATGTTGTCACGGTTGGTGATGTAGTTGAAGTCACCCCATGTGCCGGCGTTCTTCCATTCGTCCTCATTGTTGCGGAGCATCTGTTCGCAGTGTGACGAGCCCATCACGATTGCATAGTCGTGAGCAAGTCGGGCATTTTCGGGGTCTGCATTGAAGGCCTGGGAGCCGTTATGCATGGCGGGCCAGAGATAGTTTCCGCGCAGTCTCAGAAGAAGTTCAAATACTTTTTCATAAACCTTCGGGCCGACCTTGCCAGACTCCTTGTCAAAGGTCTGCTCGACCCATCTCGCCCAGCCTCCGAACCGTTCGTCATTGATGAATATCCCCCTGAACTGCACGTCAGGCTCTTTCTGCAGGAATCGTCCGGACTGTACATAAAGTGCCTTCTTGCGTTCCGGAGTCACATCAGCCCACCAGTACCATGGTGATACTCCTGCAGCCTCGCTCAGGGATGTCAGGCCGAATGCCGTACCGCGCCGGTCGCTTCCTGCTACCACAAGTACGGGATCCATTCGTCCTTCCGGTCTTACGGTCTGGACCAGGAATGACTCCCACTTTCCTTTGAGACTCTCTATGTCGATCAGACCTTCTTCTGCAAAAGTATCTATCATGGAGTTGTGGCCGATGGTTCCGGCTACGAGGAAAGGGCCTTCAGGAAGATTCTCCGGCGATGCAAGTACTGATGGTTTCAGACCTGTAAGGCGTTCTACATCATCGGCAAGCAGTCCTGCCGAGATTGCGACCACCTTTGCATCGCATGAGTCGATGCAGATGTGAGCCGCATGTTCTGATGATGCGAGGGGGAAGGCATTTCGTGTGGGATTCTGTCCTATTTCAGGGAATGATTCCAGTTCCTCGCAGACCTGACCGCATCCGATCGCAAGAAGAGATACGGCAGCAGCAAGTAGTCTGAGTTTCATAAATGTGGTTATTTCAGATTCAAGGTGATGGATGCAGGGGCGATGCCGTCTCCTTTGACGGTCAGTGTGGCGGTGCCGGGTGTTCCTGTGCTCTGGACATGGATCTGTGCCAGACCGTTGAATGCAGACATTTCAAAGGTACGGTCTTCCGGATTGTCAGGACGTTCGTCTGCCTGCCATGCCGGGTCTCCGTTGCCGACTCCAAGAATGTGCGCAGGTCCTTCAATCTTGAGCCTCAGATTGTTGCAGGCGTCAGGAACGAAACGTCCCTTACTGTCGACTAGACTTACAGAACATACTGCAAGATCCTGTCCGTCGGCCACGATATCCG
>JAFVHZ010000042.1 GCA_017474265.1 Bacteroidales bacterium
GTAAGTAATGGGGTTACTATAGGCGCGAGTCTGCTATAGGAAACATGAATCGCGGGATGGCATCGGTGCAGGTGTCGTCCCGCGATATTTGTGTCGGGAAGGATGTCATGGCAAGATTACCATAAGAAATATGCCGGGCTTTGGATGATAGGTGTCAGTCCAGGCCCCTGCCAGTTTACATATCTTCTGGCCTTGAGAAGACGGTGTGAATTTTCATAGTAGTCTTTCTGTCCTGGGATAAGTGAGTTGATGCGGACTTTGTGTGATGCGTGTATTATCTTGCCGCCTCCGATGTAGATGCCGACATGTGTGATCTTTTCCTTTGACCAGAATGTTTCCGGCGTGCCGAAGAATACGAGGTCTCCCGGCTGGAGATTGGTGATGCGTTTCTGCATTTCCTTATATAGTCCGTCGGAGTCCGGGGTCACGCTGTGGTCGCATTCCATGATGATTTCCCTGCCGTTCAGTACCTGCTGTGATGCGTTCCGTGGCAGGAGATGACCGTTCATGAAGAAGGTGAGTCTGACCAGTCCGCTGCAGTCCAGACCCTTGCTTGATGCTCCTCCCCAAAGATAAGGCGTACCCTCGAACTGCATCGCGGTGTTGACTATCCTTTCTGGAGTGATGTGCTGTTTTTCAGCCCATTCTGCAAATTGTGCGACATCGCTCGCCGATGTCCATCCCTTCCTTCCGTCAGGAAGCATGACTTCGACGAATTTCCCTTTCCTGGATATCTTGGTGTTGTCTTTCGCTTTCTTCCCTTCAACCTTTGTTCCCTTTGATCTGAGTCCTGATGTGCCGTCAGAGTAGACAATCCGGACGAGGTCGCCCATTGAAAGGTCAGACAGCCTTCTGGCGTTCAGAGCCGGTGATGCATATACTCCGCTATGCATGGAGGTGCATATGTATTTAGGTGCCGCCTTGTATTCGTTTATCTGCTCGGGTGTCATCTCCACGAGACCGAGATTCGTGCACCATGCCGTGTATGGCTCCGGAGTGTTGACCTGTCTCCAGTAGCCTTCTTCTGCGACGATTTCCACAATCGTTCCCATCAGGGACTGGGTCTCGAGTGCGGATTCATAGTCCGGCAGTGCCCTCATCATGTTTTCAGACAGTGCGGTGACTGCCATCCTTCTGATGCCGGCCGACTGTCCTTCCTGACTTGCCTGTGATGTCGCGTATTCTCCCTTTCCGATCGCGTCCGCTGTGAGTGCTGGAATCGATGTCAATATTGTGATGAGAGTCATCACTATGCTTATCTGTCGTTTCATTGTGTGTCGCATTTTATTGGTAATCAGCCGTTTACTCTTTTGTCCTGCCGTCCTTTTTCTGCAGGATGATATGCTTAAGCCTCTGATCTGCAGGCAGATACGTATCACGCCATATTTCGCGAGGCTCAGTTGTTGTGCAAAATTAGGAAAATATGACTAATTTTGCATCCGATGTCACAGGATTTTAATCAATACGGTTTTCCTGAGGGGAAAAGGTACAATTCTTTCGTGGGGTATTTCAAGCGGAAGTACGGCGAACGTCTGCAGAAGATTGTTCTGGATGCCGGGTTTACCTGTCCCAACCGTGACGGAACCGTAGGTCGTGGCGGATGTACATATTGTGACAATGCCGCTTTTCATCCTTCCTACAGCACTTCCGGAAAGAGTCTCATCCGGCAGATGGATGAGGGTATCGGATTTCATAAGGTCCGTTACCGCACTACCGAACATTATCTTGCTTATTTCCAATCATATTCAAATACATATGCCCCTCTGGACCACCTCAGGGCTCTTTATGAAGAGGCTCTGAGCCATCCTCAGGTGGTCGGTATAGTGATAGGTACACGTCCCGATTGTGTGGATCCTCAGAAACTTGATTATCTCGCTGCCCTCGCCGACGGCAGGGTCCTGAAGGGATGGAGCCGTTCGCTTGCAGACGGTATGGTCCGTACCGCTCCGATTGTCATTGTGGAATATGGCATCGAGTCTTGTTATGACAGCACTCTCGAGCGGATAAATCGCGGACATGATTTCGAGACGGCGCAACGTGCTGTGCGTATGACGTCCGACAGGGGAATTGATGTAGGTGCGCATTTCATTCTTGGCCTTCCGGGTGAGACTCGTCAGATGATGCTGGATTCGTGTGCGATGATCAATGCTCTTCCTCTCCGTTCAGTCAAGTTCCATCAACTCCAGATCGTAAAAGGCACCCGGATGGAGCAGGAGTACGCGGATGTGCCTCAGGATTTTGTGCGGTTCGGTCTGGATGAGTATCTTGACTTCTTTGCGGATATGCTTGAGCGTATACGCCCCGATCTGTGCATCGAGCGCTTTGCCGGTGAGGTCCCGCCGAGATTTGTGAACGAGACGCCATGGGGACTTATCCGCAATGTCGAACTCCTGCGCCTTCTGGACCTACGTCTTGAGGAGCGCGACACCTGGCAGGGTCGCTTGGTATATCAGAAAAAATGATTACATTTGCCAAATTTTAGACGTAAGATGCAGACATTTACTAATTCTCCGATTATTGAAGGTCTTACCTTCGACGACGTTTTGCTGATTCCTGCACATTCAGAGGTACTTCCAAGAAGTGTGGATGTTTCTACCAAGTTCACGAGGGACATCACCCTCCAGACTCCTATCGTTTCTGCTGCCATGGATACCGTGACAGAGGCCGAACTTGCCATCGCGATGGCTCGTGCCGGTGGTATCGGTGTCATTCACAAGAAC
>JAFVHZ010000043.1 GCA_017474265.1 Bacteroidales bacterium
CAATTTCCTCACCAAGAACAATACGGTCACCCGCCTCCTTATCTGAACGAGCAGATAGCGGTATGGCCGTCAAAGCGATAAAGCACAGAAGTGATATTATATTCTTCATGATCATCTAAGAAAATAATACGACATACCGACACCTATGGACAACAGGTTCACCATGAATCCTGCAGATGCAGAATCCGAATGCCCGTTATAGACCTGGTTGTGTATCTGATTCGTCCATCTGTAACTCAATCCGAAAATACCCACATTCAGATCTATCGCAATCCTGTCGGTCAGGAAGGCAACAATACCAGGATCCACAGCAAGTTCAAGGGCAAATGTCCTCTGATATGTACCGAGAATATTCTCCCCTCCTGCATTATATGCCTTTCCCTGCTTGAACGAACCGCCCAACAGAAGGTCTGCAAACATTGCTATGCGCTTAGAACCGCCCAAAGGAATATATGCGCGACACACACCATGAGCACTGTATCTGTGCTGAATCTGATAACAATCCTCCGCACTCATGGAAATATCCGAGACAGATAATCCTGCCGAACCCAGGTCCAGCATGCTCCTGTCATATGAAAAGCGCATTCCGACGCCCAGATTATCCTTCAGCACATACAGGACCTCAGGATTGACGGAAATATTATAACCCGAAGAATTGATATCGCTTATGACCAGAAAACTATAATCATCATTTACATGCTGTGAATAACGGGCAGTACCTCCTGCTATCCAGGTCCCCTCCTTGACAAAAGGAGCGGACGGTATAAGTTCGTATCCACGGTCATAATACTGCGCCTCGGCACACAAGGCGCCGAGGAACAGCATCGATATTATGATCAGAAATCTGCGCATCAAAGATATTACTCGTAAATAAGTTCCGCAGCATCAATCCAAAGTTTTGCCCCATCATATCCGGTAAAGTAGTCACCGAACTGAGAAGTCGCACAAGAGATGATGATGTGGGTAGGGTATGTAGTGAGTTGGCGATACTCCAGAGGAATGGTATATTCGATCCAACCGGAAGTAGTCGTATTCACCTTTGCGCCCTTGTTGACCATATAACCGTCATTATAGATGATAAGGTCACCGTTAGCAATTGTGTTGGCATCAGTATAGAAATCCACAAAGGTGCTTTCTTTTGTAGTGTTCACCTGAACCGGACAATCTTTGGTTCCACCATAATCCTTGTAGTTCCACGTACCGATAGCGAACTTGATCTGAGCACGGTCATAGTCATTCGTGGTCACTCCAAGATTCTCGTTCTTGAGAATGTTGATCTTGCCGGTAGAATACTTGCACCAGATTTTCAGGGCTGTAGGACGGCTTGTCCAAGGACGGCCGAAGTTAACCTTACCACCATCCGTGTTGACAAGACCTGCAAACTGACCGGTGAAAAGGTTACCTGCCGTAAGCATTCCGATCATGGAGTCATTCATACAAAGGATTGACTGAGTTCCATCCACCTTGTCCGACTGGTCCACATCCGTGATGACAATACCCAGATTGGCAGAACCGTTCACACCTTCGCTTCCTTCACCGTTACCTGAACCCCAGAACATATATGATCCTTCATCAACACCACAATTCGGGTCATAGAATTTGTAATAACTCTTTCCGGAAACCTTGCTGACATACTCAAAACTGCCGTTTGGAAGTTTAGGGGCCACATCGGTAGTCAAGGTCTTTTCCTCACCGGTCTGGACACCGTCTATCATAAGTCTGTAGCGATATTCTGTTGCCGGTGTCAAGCCTGTAAGGACGGCCTTCCATGTACCCTCCGAATCATTGATGCCAGCAGCCTCGTTCCATACCGATCCGTCTGATGAATATTCGAATGAAATCACGGATCCGGCATACTCGGTAGGATCGACATCAGCATGAACAGTCGCATGTGCGGCCCAGATTTCATATACCGGCGTTGAAGCAAGACCCGTAGACACAGGCTCAAAGATGATGGTATCGTCAATCACTTCAGTAGTGTAATCAACCATAAGAGTGAAGCCGAGATCGCCGTCCTTGATGGTATACTTCAGATTCATCTTGTATATCTTTCCTGGCTCGATGCCGGAAATGGTACCGGTCTTCGTGAAAGCACTGCCGTCCTTTGCCAAAGTACCGCTGAATGTCCATGTGAACGAAGGCTCGTCAAGGCCTGTAACGATGAAATATCCTTCTGCTCCAGACTTTGAAGCGTCATACACAAGTTGAGTAGAAGCATCGTCAGCGTCCAGACCGATAGTGAGAGTATATCCCGGATTGAAGTTTTCAGCGACGGTCGCGTCATATCCGATGCATGTCACAGCATTGTTGACATTTGCCTCGACCTCCACGTTCGTCACGACATCCGCAACAATGGTGAAGGCCTTGGAGCCCTTATAACTCTTGCTGTCCCATGATGCTTTTACAGGGTTTGCAGCGACAGACTCTCCAGCCTCGACATCCACGCGATACTCATCAGCAGCGAGATAGAGAGTAGAAGGCATGTCCGAATAAGTATAAGACCTCACAAGTCCGCTGAAATCAGCCTTGTAGATATTGACCTGAGCGGAATTGTAAAGTTCCGCCTCAGTCATGGCACGGGTCTGGGGATCAATGCTCATATCCATGCTCAGGATTCCCATTCCTTTCTGTCCTTCATCTATTTCTGCCTTATTGCAGGATACGGCAAGGACAACTACGGACGAAATCAATGTAAATATCTTCTTCATATGCAGTCCTCCTTATTCTACTACCATTGTTACCGGAATCTCCTTTCTGCATCCCTGATTATCGACGATGATCATGTTGAATGTATGGGAGCCCTTATAATTGATGATTGCATCCTGTGCGGCACTCAGGTCAAACGCGATATCAGTCTGCCCGAGAAGTTCCTGGCCATGAGGGAACGGAACCACATCGAAGATGATGGCATTCTGAGCGGAAGGATTGACAAGATCAAGATGTGTTGCATCGGCAGCGGCAACGGCAGCAACAAAACCATCGTTGTCAGATGCGATGTCCACACTGAACTTCTTGACCCCGTTCGGCACAGTAGCCTTCAACATTATGGCCATATCCCTTGTCTCTACAGGAACGATCAGCATGTTTTCCAGATCCGTGATCTCTTCATCACAACCTGCATCATAGTCAGGTACGAGAGTTATGCCGCCATCACCCTTAGGAGCCTCAGGATCTTCTCCTATTATATTCTCATCGGCCTTAAGGTCATTGTTAAGCGTCACATCGCTGATGAGATCCTGGATAAGGATGTCGAATGTAGCCTGACCCTGTTCGTTCTTCTTTACGACAAACTTGATCTGACGCCACTGCCTTGCAGATATGCCTGTGAAGGTCTTGGTCATCTTCTGGCTCTTGCCGTCAATGTTTCCGCTGAATACAACCTCCATGGTGTTTCCGTTCACTGCAAAGTAGCCCGCTGATTTCTCATAAGTCTTGTCGGCATTCAATGCATACTCAAGAGGATATCCGCTGGTCAGACTGACCTTGGTTGATCCTGCACCAGTGACCGTCGCAAGGAATTCGTCACTGTATGCCACAGTCACCTTGCACTGCACAAGAGTACATGTAAGTTCACCTAACGGAGTGGTTTCGCCGGCAGTGATGGAGAAATCCTTGCTCACTCCATATACAGGCTGCTCGAATTCCGCAACAGGAACGTCACCATCAATGGACCTTGCCACAAGGGTATAGTTTCCCGCAGGAAGAGAAATCTTGTTGCCGTTGTTCTTCACTTCAGAATAAGTCTTCTTAAGGACTGCTCCTCCTTCTTCATCAAGAATCTGGACAGAATAGATTCCATTGGCCTCTGTAGCCTTGGTCACAAGTTCCTCATCGAGACCCAATGAAAATTCATCAAACGCGAGATAGCCATACTGAACCGGCTTGTCATCGACGATGTTTTTCTGACATGCGGCCGAAAGCACCAGCATTGCTGCCGCAGATATGTATGTCACAATCTTTTTCATATCACTTCCTCCTATCAGTCATTTAATTCATAATCGCCCAGTTCGACAGGGACAGTCTCATTCTTGAAAGTGATGCTGATGGTAGATCCTCCGACATTGCTCACGTCAAAAAGAATCGTATATGCCGTAGCAGCATCAAGATTGCTGAACTCCCTAGAAAAGGACTTTCCCGCTATGGTTCCTTCGAGGACAAACATATAGCCGTCCAGAAACGCGGCTCTGGTCTCTCCTTTAGGGAAACTTACGATCTCAGCACCTGTACGTGTGATCTTGAAGCCATAGTCAGAATAATAGTTCACGAAATCGTCGGAGCAACTGATCTTTACCACAGTATTCGCCAGGCTGACACTTACCGATACGGATTTGGTCTCACCTCCGACAATGGCGAAATCTGCCGCACCTGCGAAATAAGGCTTGTCAAATCCTTCTTCCGCAGCATCTCCATATTCGGCAGTCACGGTATAGTTTCCGGAAACAAGTTGAGTGCTCTCATCCCATTCCGAAATCTTACCTGACCACACCTTTGACGAAGATGCATCCTTGATGGTAATGGTGAAGTCATCTGCAGCAGGCAATGCCGTATAATCCGACACATTGCTCTTCGTCTGATCAGCCACAAACTGGTCAGCGGCAATCTGAAAAGTCACCTTCCCGCTTTCATCCACGACATTCTTGGAGCAAGAAATCACGGACAGGAAAGCAAGCACACTTACAATAGTTTTCAAGTGTCTCATTTTCATTGGTTTTTGAATTTATACTAATTTGCTATCTGAATCTTGATATTGTCTATATATATATAGTAATGACAGTTTCGAGCCATAGAGGAAGTCTCCTGCGATGTCAGAGCCCACCAGCAGACACGTGTCGTGGCATCTGCATCATCCACAATGAAACTTGCACCCAGATGAGGGAAAATGGCTCCAAAGTCGCTGTTACCAAGTTCGGACTTATGCGGACCGAAAGACTGCACCTTGGTAAACCTGTCGCCTATGTCACTCTGATTATCTCCACTGAGAGCCTTTCCTCCCGCCTCATTATGATAACCCACTTCGCAGGTAAGCACTGAATTCTGACTATCGTTAAAGTATTTTGTGCTTGTTACAGGCCTCCATCCTTCCCACTTGGTCTCAGTACCGTCATAACCTTTATCAGGGATATAGCACCCGTAATCAAATGTAACCTTTATGCTTGCCCCGGCACCGGCTTTAAGAGCAGTTAAGGCAGGCGTATCCAGACGTCCGCAATACCTTCCTACAATCCATGCTCCTGACTGATAGCGCACACCTATTCTGATTGAATTTCCTCCAGCCATCTTGAAACGCGAGGCATTCCACCCTGCAAGGCCATAGTTGTCAAGCATGATTCCGTCCGTATTGGTAATATTGCTGCTGTCAGGAGTATAATCATCATTGCTCTTGGTAGCAAGAGAAGCGTTGAAATCCTGATACAGGAGATAAGGGATCGTGAGGCTCTGATAGACAGCGCTGCCGGACGACATGTCAGGCATCGTTATCTGCTGGGTAGTCACGGCATGTTCAGAGTCAAAGGAAACAGTGACTCCTTTACGGCTCAAGGTCTTGTACGAATTACCATCCTCGTATCTGAATTCAAATACGGTTCCGACAGGAATCTCTCCACCAGGACTGTAGGTATAGACATTAGTCCCCGTATCCCCCCATTTGCAGCCGGAAGGCGCTGTAAGGGTTATGGATGTCGGATTTTCCCCAAGATTGTTTGCCGAGACAGTGAAGCGGACCTTATAATAATCCATCTTCTCCCTGATCTTCAGTTTTACCGGTGTGGAATGTCCTGCAGCAAAAGTCCTCGCACAAAGATCTATGTCATCGAAAAGCAGGATATGGTCGTCTGTATATGCCTTCACACCGACCTTCTCGCCTGAAGCAAAAGTGGTCGGAACGATGGCCAGACACGCATAATCGTATTCATCCGCTGCAGATACGGAAATAGGATCCGCAAGTTCCATGGTTATATCACCGGTAGACTGTCCTGTCAGTTCAGCCTGCACGGACGGATCCGTATAATCCACCTGAACGTCCCCCACTACGTCCTTAGGGAAAGTAAGCTTTATCTTATTGATCTGCGCCTTTCCCAACATCTGGTCATCCTGAGGAACAAAGAACCTGAACTGATGCATCATCCTGTTCATATGCACGGAAAGCCCAGAGTGATCCTCAGGATCAGGTACTGGTGCAAGAGGGCCATACTCAACAGGGGTAGCGACCATTATGTCGGCACCTCCTGTGACCTTTCCATCCTGTCCTGCCGCCAGATTGAACACAGCATTGGTCCCCGACACGGACAATGGCACCGGATAGCAACACATATATGTATATGAATCCTCCGGCATAGAAGATGCCAGAGTAGAAGTAAAGAATCCACGTCCTCCGTCAAGACCGTAAGCCTTGAATGTGTGGTTTGATAAAATATATGTCCCTGCCGAGTTCACCGCCCAAACAGCGATCTCATCACCTTCTTCCCACTCTGCCGAAAGGCCATTGGGAAGCATCGAGGTACGTGTCTGAGCACCTCCGCCGGCATAGATGCCGACCTCCAGTTCTGATGCCTCAGGTCTGCCTAAAGACAGATCCAATACGTCCTGACATGCAGAAACGAGCAGCATCACTACAAGGACAAAGAGCGGCAGGGAACTCATATCCCATCTTTGTCTCATATAAAATCGGTTAAGAAAAATATTCGGCACAAAGTTAAGAAATAATTTCAGAACATCCAAAAATCGCACCTTGAGGCAACCCGCAGCACAAAAACCCAGAACCACAGAAATTATCCGGACTTTCATAAAAAATTGCTACCTTTGCAGATTAAGTCTAAATTTTGAGATGGCTACTGAAAACAACAATATCGTCAATTACAGCGACGACAACATCAAGACCCTGGACGGCGTCGAGCATATCCGCCTGAGGCCGGGTATGTACATCGGAACATTGGGAAACGGCGACGATCCCGCAGACGGAATCTACGTCCTCCTGAAGGAGGTAGTGGACAACTCCATCGACGAGTTCTCCGCCGGATTCGGAAAACAGATACAGATAAGCGTGGAAGAGAAGGAAGTCACCGTTAGGGACTTCGGACGAGGCATTCCCCTCAATTCAGTAGTGAAGGCCGTAAGCATCCTCAACACCGGAGGAAAATACGACTCGAAGGGCTACAAGAAGTCCGTCGGTCTGAACGGAGTCGGTCTGAAGGCCGTCAATGCCCTGTCTTCTCATTTCTTCGTGGAGGCATACCGCGACGGAATGAGTTCATACGCCGAATTCAGCGCCGGCAAACTTCTCGATTCCGGAATGAGGGAGACAAAGGAGAAGAACGGAACGTTCGTAAAGTTCATTCCTGACGAAAACCTGTTCGTCGGATATTCGTACCGTATCGAATTCGTCGAGTCCATGATCAAGAACTACTCTTATCTCAAGAAAGGACTCACCCTCAACCTCAACGGCACTCCGTACAAATCTGAAAACGGCCTTCTCGACCTTCTCAACGACAAGATGTCGGAAGAGCCTCAGTATCCGCCTATCCACCTGGTGGGCGAAGACATCGAGATAGTGATAACCCACGGAAACAGTTACGGTGAGAACATCACATCCTTCGTGAACGGACAGAACACCCGCGACGGAGGTACACACCTTGCTGCCGTAAGGGAGGCCGTATCGAAGACGCTCAAGGAGTTCTACAAGACATACGCGAAGAAGGATTTCGCCCCTGAGGATATCCGTCAGGGCATTATCGGAGCCATCAGCATCCAGATCCAGGAGCCTATCTTTGCCAACCAGGCGAAGACCAAACTCGGTTCGCCATACATGTGGAACCAGTTGATAGAGAAGGAAGACGGCACACAGACCTATGACGTAGGACCTACCGTCAGGAGTTTCGTCAACGACTTCGTCAAGACAAACCTCGACAACTACCTCCACATGCACAAGGAGATCATCCCTGTACTCCAGGCAAAGATCGTATCGTCCGAGAAGGAGCGTCAGGAGATCTCATCCATTCAGAAGAAGACGAAGGAACGCAACAAGCGCACAAGCGTATACAACAAGAAACTCAGGGACTGCAAGTACCACTACAAGGACAAGCTCCCTGCAGCAAAGGAGGAACTTCGCGACCTGACCAGCATCTTCATCACAGAGGGAGACTCAGCGAGCGGAACCATAACCAAGGCCCGCAACGCCGAGACCCAGGCAGTGTTCTCACTCAGAGGAAAGCCTATCAACTCCTACAAGGAGAGCCGGAAGAAGATCGCTGAAAACGAGGAACTCAACCTTCTCATCAATGCCCTTGGACTTGAGGAGGACATCGACGATCTGAGGTACAACAAGATCATCATCGCGACCGATGCCGATGACGACGGAATGCATATCCGCATGCTTGTACTGACCTTCTTCATGAAATACCACCCTGACCTTATCAGAAGAGGCCACCTTTATATATTGCAGACCCCTCTGTTCAGAGTGAAGAACAAGAACGAGGTCATATACTGCTACAACCAGGACGAGAAGGAAAAGGCCATCCAGAAACTGAAGGGAAAGGTAGAAATCACCCGATTCAAAGGTCTCGGAGAGATTTCATGGGACGAGTTCACCGGTTTCATAGGAAAGGACATGCGCCTGGACAAGGTAAGACTGAGCGACGAGGAATCGATTGCCGACATCATGGAGTTCTACATGGGTGAAAACACCTACGAACGTCAGATGTTCATAAGCGGGAACCTCCGTTCAGCACAGGAATTGGAAGACGTAAACATTTAAAGATATGTGGAGAAAATTCTGCGGATGGCTACTCCGCACATTGGGTTGGACCGCAGTCGACCCTGTAGCCCCTGAGGACAAATGCATAATACTAGGAGTGCCTCATACTTCGATATGGGACTTCGTGATTTCATACCTATATTATATGTCGGTAGGAGGCAAGCCATACTGCATGGTCAAGGCTGACCTTTTCTGGGGGCCCTTGGGATGGCTCCTGCGCAAGATGGGCGGCATACCTGTAGACAGAAAGCGTGGCAGCAATGTGGCACTGAGCGTAATAAAGGAGATGAAGGCACAGAAGGTCGTACACCTCGCACTGGCACCGGAAGGCACACGCCAGCCGGTAAAGAGATGGAAGACCGGCTTCCACACCATCGCACGCGAAGTCGGATGCCCCGTTTACATGGGATACTTCGACTGGGGGACCAAGCGTGTGAGCCGTGGTCAGAAAGTGGAACTCACAGATGATGCAAAGGCAGACATGGCGCGCATTCAGGCCCTCTACGAGGAGATGCATCTTGTCGGAAAGCACCCGGAAATGTATATAACTCACTAAATTCATATATGATACAGTTATACAAGAGAATGCAGAAGATGAGGGAAAAGTATGTCGACACCCTCGGGAAATTATACGAATTTGCAACCACTGTATATGCGAAAAACCAGTACACACAGTGGTACGACACCAAAGAAGGAGGATATACTTACGCATCCTTCAAGGGAAAGTGCGACAGCCTTTCCAAGAAACTCACCCAATACGGAATCGGAGCAGGAGACAAGGTGGCGATCCTGTCCCAGAGCATGCCGAACTGGTCGGTGGCCTTCTTCAGCATAGTTCCGTTCGGCAGGATTGCAATTCCGATTCTCCCTGACAGTTCGGAGAACGAAGTGACCAACATCCTCAACCACTCCGAGAGCAAGGTCATATTCATCTCACAGAGACTGGCATCGAAACTGAGTCAGGAATGCCGCGACAAGATGACCCTTGTCATTGACATCGAGACATTTGAAGTCATAAAGGCCGACGAGGACAAGTTCACCTGCGACGGAAGGACATCCGTCCCTACACCGGACGAAATCGCAGCAATCATATATACGTCAGGAACAACCGGAAGCGCGAAGGGAGTAGTGCTCAGCCACAGAAACCTGGCATCCAACGTGATCACCTGCTACCACTCATGCAAGAGGGGTGAAAAGGACAGATGGCTCTCCATCCTCCCTATGGCTCATACTCTTGAGATGACACTCAGCATGCTGTACCCGATGTACTGCGGTGCCTGCGTCTATTATCTCCAGAAACCTCCGGTGGCATCCCTCCTGATGAAGGCAATGAAGGTAGTGAAGCCTACCACAATCCTTTCCGTACCTCTTATCATCGAGAAGGTATACAAGGGAAGTGTCGTTCCTACCATACAGAAGAGCCGCACCCTGACATGGATGAACGAGCACATGAACGGCCTGATGTGCAAGATCATCGGCATGAAACTGAAGAAGACGTTCGGAGGACATATCTCATTCTTCGGAATCGGAGGAGCGAAACTCGACCCGGTGGTGGAGGAGTTCCTTCTCAAGGCCGGATTCCCATACGCCATCGGCTATGGTCTTACAGAGACCTCCCCTCTCCTCGGTTATTCCATGAACAAATGGAGGGCGGTCGGTTCGTTCGGATATCCTGTATACAACGTGAAACTCAAACTTCATGACGTTGACCCTGCAACAGGCGAAGGCGAAGTCGTTGCGAAAGGTCCGAATGTCATGCTCGGATACTACAAGGACCCGATACGTACAAAGAGCGTATTCACTGAAGACGGATGGTTCCGCACAAACGACCTCGCAGTTCAGGACGAGAAGGGCAGGTTCTATATCAAAGGCCGCCGCAACAACATGATTCTGGGTCCTTCGGGAGAGAACATTTACCCTGAAGAGATCGAGAACGTGATAAACAATGTGGAAGGAGTAACCGAATCCATCGTCGTGGAAAGGAACGGACGTCTTGTGGCACTTGTGCAGCCTGCCGAGAACTTCATCGAATGGAACAAGGAAAGCGAAGACAAGATCTATGAAAAGATTGACGCATGGAAGGAGAAGGTTCTAAAGATGGTCAACAAGAATGTGAACAAATCGTCTCAGGTAAGTTCAGTAGAAGTGATGAAAGAGCCTTTTGAGAAGACTGCCACACAGAAGATCCGCCGTTTCAAGTATAAGGATTCTGCGCCTACCGTGGAGTCATCCAAGATCGAGTCCAAAGAAGGGAAAGAAGAATAATCAAAAATTTTTTCCCGAAAAACACGTTTTTACACCAAATTTGTATAGGACGTTTCATGACACAATTAAAATCAGTGGTTATGAAACGTCTTAACATTTTTACGGGAGCATTGGCTCTTGCTGCTATCATGATGATAGCCCCCGTCTGCGTGCATGCACAGGAAGATGGCAACAGGGATGAATTCGGCAACATTGTCCGCGGTCCGTATGAAACCAACAGATTCGGAGACAACTGGTTCATCGGAGCGGCAGGCGGCATAAACGTCTTCATCGAGGACGGTTACGGAGCAAAGGTCGCACCGAGTCTTGACATCAATTTGGGAAAATGGTTCACTCCATCCATCGGTATGAGGATCGGATATCAAGGTCTGAACTCCCGCATCACTGACGGAGACCTCCTGCAGAAATTCGGTTACATGTACATTCATGGGGATTTCCTATGGAACATTTCGAATGCACTTAGCGGATACAAGGAAACCAGATTCTGGAACCTTGTCCCATACCTGCATGCCGGATTCTACCGCTCGAACGGCATGGAGAAC
>JAFVHZ010000044.1 GCA_017474265.1 Bacteroidales bacterium
ACAGCAGGAGCGGCCTTCTTCGGGGCAGCAGCATCAGCGGGCGTAATCCTTGCCGTGTCCCGTAAATTCCATAGCGCTTCCACCCTCCTGATATTCGGAGTACTTCTCGGCTTCATCGTAAATGCCGTCATATCCATCCTGCAGTTCACATCTGACGCCGAGAACCTGAAGATATTCTACAGTTGGTCCGCAGGAAGTTTCTCCAACACCACCTGGCCTCAGATTGCAATGACTGCAGCGGCACTTCTGGCAGGATATGCAATCGCCTTTTCCGGACGAAAGGGTCTGGACATCATACTTTTCGGAGACGAATTCGCCTCCATGGCAGGCGCCCGGCCATCAGGAATCAGACTGAGGGCACTTCTGAGTTGCTGCATCATGACAGGCGCAGTCACAGCCTTCTGCGGCCCTCTCGGATTCGTCGGGATCATAGCGCCACATATAGCAAGAGCCATGACAGGGACTTCTGCACACGGCACCAATCTTCCGATATCATTACTGACAGGAGCAATGATATGTGTCGGTGCCGACCTCATCTCGCAGATGTCCCCCACTCCCCTTCCGGCTGCAGGCACATTGGCCATAACCGGCATCCCTGTCATCATATATATCCTCATCAAGAAACCCTCATTATGAGCAAGATACTGATTCAGGTCACTGACATGACCATCGGATACAGGGACAAGGTCCTGTACGACGGAGTCTCCTTCGACATAAAAGAAGGCGACTGCATCATGCTGTGCGGAGCCAACGGTAGCGGAAAGACCACCCTCCTGAACGCTCTTTCAAAGACTCGTTCCTGCGAAACCGTGATGATTCCGACAAGGATTCCGAAAGTGACAGGATTCACCGCAAAGGAATTCATCCGCATCGCCTGCTTCATGCAGAGCGACATGGGAGGACGCCTCTCCAGGGCAGATGAAAAGGCAATCGATACAGCATTGGACACACTCGGAATCTCACATCTTGCAGACCGGGACATATCGACACTGAGCGACGGAGAATTCCAGAAAGCCGCCATAGCATCAGCGATAGTACGCAGGGCATCGGTCATCCTTCTGGATGAACCCACCGCCTTCCTTGACGCAGAAAACCGTATTTCAGTATTGAGAACGCTGCGCACGCTATGCGACACTCACGGTACGGCAATACTCTTCTCCACCCATGACCTCTACGACGGCAAAACGGTCTGCACCAAGGTTTTCGCCTTAGGTGCAGACCGCCGTTTCAGATGTGCCACACAGGATTTCGACGAATGTGTCGGCACTATTTTTCGGAAATTCTGAAACTTTTTATACCTTTGGGGTTCATTATTCGAGAACCTATGAACAAGAGACTCTTTCTTATTGACGGACATGCACTGATATTCAAGATGTACTACGCATTCCTGAGGCATCCCATGATCAATTCAAAGGGGGCCGACATGTCCATCCTGTTCGGATTCACCAAATATATAATGGAACTGATCGAGAGGGAGAAGCCTACTCATCTCGCAGTTGCGTTCGATCCTCCGGGAGGCACCTTCCGACACGAGATGTACCCCGAGTACAAGGGCACGAGGTCCGAGACACCTCAACTCGTGATCGACTCTCTGGACCCTCTGTGCGAACTCTGCCGGACTTTAGGATTTCCGGTCCTCATGGTCAAGGGATTCGAGGCTGACGATGTGATAGGTTCAATGGCGAAAAGGGCAGAGAAGGAAGGTTTCGAGGTGTTCATGGTCACTCCGGACAAGGACTACGGACAGTTGATCTCGCCCAACATCATCCAGTACAGGCCCGGCAAGTCCGGAAGCGACGTCGAACTGATCGACTCAGCGAAAATATGCGAAAAATATGGCATTGAACGGCCTGAGCAGGTCATCGAGATTCTTACCCTCTGCGGAGATGCATCCGACAACATCCCTGGAGTCAAGGGCGTAGGTGAAGTCGGCGCAGGCAAACTCATAGCAAAATACGGAACAGTCGAAAATATCTACACCCACCTTGACGAACTCACTGCCAGCCAGCAGGATAAGTTCCGAAGTGCGGAAGGGCATATCGCCCTCAGTCACGAACTCGTGACCATAAAGACTGACATCGAACTGAACGTCGAGAGCGACTCCATGGAACTTACAGGGCAATATTCACCGGAAGCCGCTGACCTTTTCGAGAAATATGAGTTCGGCTCGTTGCGCAAGTTCCTAGGCAACGTCCAGCCGTCAGCCCCTAAGGAAGAGAAGAAACTTTCATTCACGGAATCAACTCCTGCTGAAGTGTCTGCAATTGC
>JAFVHZ010000045.1 GCA_017474265.1 Bacteroidales bacterium
GAGGTCGAATGCGAGGAACGCGGCTCGCTCAAATCTGAGGGCACGGCTTCCGTCCGGCATCTCATACGCGAGGTTTGTCCTTGTCCAGTCAAGCACAGGCATGAAATTATAGGTGATGCAGTGGATACCGCACTCTGCGAGGTTACGGATGCTCTGCTTGTAGTTCTCTATATATTCCATGTAGTTGCCTTCACGGGTCTTGATGTGCTCATGTACAGGAACGCTCTCCACGACACTCCATGTCATGCCTTTTTCTGCACACATTGCCTGTCTCTTCTTGATTTCCTCCACCGGCCATACCTGACCGTTAGGAATATGATGAAGAGCATGCACTATATCGGTCACGCCTGCCTGACGGATGTTGTCAAGGCTTACAGGATCGTTGGGACCGTACCAACGCCAGGACTGCTTCATTAAGTATTTCATATTTCCTGAATGTTAAATTTCTATTGACCGGAGATTAGAACCATCGCTTCGCTCTAATTTTCCTGAATGTTGAATTTCTATTGACCGGAAATCAGAACCATCGATTTGTCGGAAGGTCTTTGGGAAATATGAAATATTATCCACGTTACCCTTCCCCCAAACCCCCTTCCTCGGGAAGGGGCCTGAATATTTTGAAGCAAAACGTCTTCTGAAATTTTTAGGATATTTCTTAGGAATAGGAAGTGAAGAACTTCCAACGAACTCAATTGTCAGAGAATTTGTAGGAGGCAGTTGTTTTAAAGTATAAAGATAGATTACAAGTGGGATAAGTGCTGCCGTTTTCATCCGCTCCGAAAAGGGTGTTGTCAGCATCATCCAATGCGATATGGAAGCCATCCTCCATACCGACAGTAACGTCTGCATAGAATTTCTGAGAGAACTGTACTGCGCTGAACTCCAATGGCATAGACTCTCCGTTCCATACAAGGCTGATGTTGTCGAAAGCCTTCTCCATGCTGAACTTCAAGGTCTCCATGGAGAGGGTGAAATGGTAGAAACGGTTGGTTACGCTGTATCTCTTGCAGTCTCCACCGCCGGCAGCAAACTGCACCTCCTTCGGATTTCTTTCAAGAGCACCGGATGCAAGCCTGTCAGCATAATCCTTTTCCCATGCCTCTGGCTCAGCATATTCTGCGGACCAGTCAGCCTTTGGAGTCAGTTTGAAACCGCCCTTGGTTGTGGTCATCCAGTCCTCACCCAGGTCGATGACAGCCTGATATTTGAGACCATTTTCCGCATGGTCGTACATCAACTGCGACTTGACATGGTTCCATGTGCAGTAACTTCCGATGAAATAAAGATGAGGGAACATCTTAGGTGCATTGGTAGGCACAATCCTGGCCACTCGCGGAGCCGAATAGAACGGACGCACACCCAGGGAGGCTTTGAGATAGAAATTCACCTTGATCTCCTTCTCAGGTTCCGCACCGAGGCTCTGCACGATGGCATAGTTGATATCCTCATATTTTATCGTAGTCGAAGTCGATGCTACACCTCCGCCGAGGGCTGTCTTCTCTGACTCGACCTCTCCGTCCTCACCTTCCTTCATTATGGACACCTCGATAGCATAATTAAGTTGTGCTCCGAAGTTCATGTCGGCTGCATCCCAAGTGAAGCAGACCTCCTCTGACTGGTTGGACGGTGTGATTGTCAGCACCTCAGGGAATCCCGGATCGTGAAGAACAGGGTCGATCACCTCGGAAGGATTGACCATCACCTTCTCTTCCATCTGACATCCGACAGCGGCAATTCCTGCCACCACCGTCATTATCATATATCTAAATACCTTCTTCATAGCCTCCTGTATTATTTTGTAGTAGGATAACCATAATTCTGATAGAGCGCATCATTTGCAGCCAACTCTGTCGGAGGGATTGCAAACACGGTCATATATTCAGGGAAAGACTTTCCTGTGAAGGCATCACTGCCCTTATATGGCCATTTGTATTTGTCCGAATGATACAGACCGTAACGGATAAGGTCCGTACGGCGGTGACCCTCCCAATAAAGTTCACGTGCGCGCTCCTTCCTGAGCCAATCCTCAGTGACAAGCGTCTCTGTCACAGTAGCCTCATCAAACTCCGGTATCGCACGCTTCTGGATCTCCTTGATATAAGGAAGAGCCTTGGAGGTCTCACCAAGTTTCACACAGGCCTCCGCATATGCAAGATAAATCTCTCCGAGGCGGATAAGAGGGAAATCCACATCCGAATAAGCCTTGTTCTTGGCCTCTTCGAGATAATCCTCCGGCTTGATGCCGTGAGGGACATTGTTGAACTTGCGGCATACCCATCCATGCTTGAAATCATAGAGTTTGTCATTGTTCATGGACTCTTTCCTTCCCTCAATGAAGAAGAGGCTGTCAGCACGGTTGTCGCCTATGAGATATGATCCCGAATTATAATCCGGAGTTGTAAGAGGGCGGAAGAAAGTCTTGATGAACTCGTACGGCATCCTCAGGCCCGCCCATCCGGCATTGACTCCGGTCGGCATCGAAGAATCCGAAACCTCGTCAGATTCAAGAGAAGCCACAAGGAGATAAGTCGTTCCGCCGTATGACTTGGTATATTGTGCATCATACGCAGCAGCGAAAAGGAATTCTCCGCGAGCCTCGTCATTCTCACCGTTGTCGCCTCTGAAAAGGTCGGAGTACTTAGGGCAGAGTGCATAGCCCATATTGAAGACCTTCTCACAAGTTGCCTGCACCTTTGACCACTCGGCAGTTCCCTGTCCCGGCTTGTCGCCCGGAGCGGTATAGACCTCCGCATTCAGATAAAGACGCACCAGAAGTCCTGCCACCGAGCCCTTGTCCGCACGCGGATAGTTCGACTGTGCCGCCGGCATGTCGCTGCCGTCAGCAAGAAGGGCCTCAAGTTCACCGGTAACATAGTTGAAGATGTCCTTGCGAGGCTTCTGCTTCGGCTTGTAGTCCATGCCAAGTTCATCTTCTTCCGTGGTAAAAGGCACATCACCGAATGTATCCATGGCCATCCAGTAGAAATATGCACGGAGGAAGCGTGCCTCTGCACGGAAACCGTCAATCTTCTTTGCCAGAGCCTCAGACACACCGCGCTGCCTGAGCAGTTCCGGAGCGGTCTGACGGAGATATTCGTTCACGAGAGTGATACCCTGGATCGTACGCACATATACAGCATATGTGGCATCATTCTGGGCTTCCGAATATGTGTTGGTATTGAGGGCGCGCACCCAGGCATCCTTGATCCATGCGCACTTGGCCTCATCAGTCGTTGTCTCCTGCGCCGACCAGAATGCACGGATAAGTTCAGATGCACCGCCGTCAGCGACTTCCAGGTCTTTTGTATCGTTCGACACAAACTGGAAATATATCTTTGAAAGGCCTTGGAGATAGGTTATCTCCTGATCGTCATAGACGTTGTCCGCAATGAAGTCCGTCTTGTTGAGAGGCTTCGTATTGAGGTCGCCTATGCAGGAAGACAGGAGTGCTCCGGCAACAGTCAAAGTCAATATGTATAGCGTTCTTTTCATTTTCATTTTTGTTTTACAGATCCTTCACTTCCCCTTCGACTTCGCTCAGGGCTAAAGGTTCAGGATGACAGTTAAAACGTTACGTTAAGGCGAAGTGAATATGTGCGTGGACGAGGCCATACCGTGTTGTCTATACCGGTCTCGGCGCTGCACTCCGGATCCATTCCGCTATATCTTGTAAGAACGAAGACGTTCTGCACACCGAATGCAAGACGGATGTCTGTCTCCCATCTGCCGACTCCTCTGAAAGTATATCCGGCATTGATGTCGTCAAGACGGAAGAATGATGCATCCTCGATGAAGTAATCTGAATATGACTGCTCACCGCTGTTCACCTCTGTCCAGCCGGTCTTCTTCACCACATTTGCAAGGTTCGGGATATTACCCGCACTTGTGTCGAATCTTGATGTGGAATGAGCCGACGCAAAGTCGTTGAAGAGGTAGTTCCCCGCTGTTCCGTGGCCGTTGAAGCCGAAATCAAGATTCTTCCATGATGCCTTGAAGTTAAGACCATAGAAGAAGTTCGGAAGCGGGCTCTTTCCTGTCATGCGGAAGTCTTTGAGAGTGATCTCGCCGTCGTTGTCCCTGTCAACCAGGGCATTCTGGATAGGTTTGCCGTTTTCGTCATATATCTGCTGAGGGGCAAAATATGTATATGGCTCATAGCCTAC
>JAFVHZ010000046.1 GCA_017474265.1 Bacteroidales bacterium
GATCCAATCACTTAAAATCGCCGCGAGCAAATTCGCGGGAGCGAGAACAATCATCAGCGAACCCGACATAAAAAACGAAATCACGCCTGCGCTATCTGCTGCGGCAGATGCATCATCCTATATACGTCGTTGAAATCCGGGTCCCAGTTCATGCATACAATGTCCTCCTTTGATGCGAACATGGCGTCATCAAAGACGAAGTGCGTGCCTTCAAGATGACGCTGTATCGCCGACGCATAATCATATGGGGTTGAATATGCCGATCTCAGGACAGCACCGCCGAACTTCTTGAGGAAGTCTCTTCCGGTCCTCACATTGAAGACATTCACATATGCAACCATAAATGGCTTTCCGGCCGCCCTCATATTGAAAAGAGTCTGCTGTATGAGCGACAGTTTTCCTGTCTTCGGAGCATCATACAGGCATACATGCTCACCCGCATCCAGAAGATTCGCAAGAACTGAGCATTCTGTCTTCCTGCCGACGAAATTCTTACCGGTCACAGGATTGTCATAAACGAAAGGAGCATCCATATCTTATCATCATTATTACAGCACAAAAATAGCATTATTCCTCATTTTATGGAAGAATTTGTGCAACAAAAATGTTAATGGACAAAGATTGAAGTTTTTTATGTAAGTTTGTAAAATGAATCCTGCATTACGAAGGCTTATAAGAATCCTATTATGGATAGCGGGGATCTGGGCCGCCCTGATCATTCTCATAGAAATTGTCCTGTCATCATCATTCATGACGGAGACCGTGCAGCGCATCGCTACGGAACATATCGACGGCGACCTTGATTTCGAAAGGATCTCGCTTTCAATGTTCAGAAAGTTTCCCGATGCCACACTGACCCTTGATGACTTCAGTCTGACTTACCCCGCCAAAAGATTCGACAGCATCGAAAAGGAGGGGCCGCAAGGGCATCTGC
Organism: Bacteroidales bacterium; assembly: GCA_017474265.1. Lineage (GTDB taxonomy): Bacteria > Bacteroidota > Bacteroidia > Bacteroidales > UBA932 > Cryptobacteroides. Next base: position 935 of record JAFVHZ010000046.1, read on the forward strand.
TTTACAGCGGCTGCGGAAGCGATGCGGATACTCTGGCATCTTTCAGGCATTTCTCTGCAAGTGTGAACATATGGGCGCTCCTGGCAGGCAAGATCAGCATAACAGACGTAGAACTTGCGGGTCCGAGAATATTCGCACACATGTACTCTGACGGCAGGGCCAACTGGGACATATTCTCAAATACGGCAGATACCGCTGTGCAGGAGGACACATCCGCTGCCGGTCTGCCGAAGATCGACATCGGCAGAATCAGACTGACGGACAGGCCGCACATCGTGTATACAGACAGCAGGGACACCATATTCGCGATGATCGGTATAAGAAAGGCAGGCTTTGACGGCAGACTGACTACAGGGAAAGCATCCAGGAACCGTATCGGTCTGACTGTAGACAGCATGTTCGTTGCCGGCAGGATGGCCGCCGACACCATAGCGATCGGACTTGACATGCTCCATATCCATGAGCACCGCAACCATATCGACTTCAACGCCACAGCAAAGGCACTCGCAGCGACCAGGCATTTCGGAAGAATAAACGTCCCTATCGGTCTCAGTGGCACAGTAAACTTCCCGAAAGACTCCGTTCCGGCACTTGCAGTCCATGGATTCAATGCAGAGATCGCAGCCATTCCGTTCAAAGGAGAGGCCGCTATGCGTTTTCACCAGGGAATGACCGAAATCGACGGGACTCTCTCCGTAACAGAATGCAAGGTGGACGACCTTATCGGAAAGTTCATCAGAAACTTCATCCCTGAGGCGGAAAAGATCAGTACAGATGCAGTCATAGGCATGGAAGCGACCTGCAAAGGCGACTTCATACATGGGACAGGAAAACTCCCTGCATTCAGAGTGGACATTTCACTTCCCGAATCCAGGATAACCCACAAGGAAATCGGAGAGGATATCCGTCTGGCCCTGGACGCCTCTCTCTCCAACACCAGGAGAGGAGCATTCAACATTACGGTAAACGACGTGGCGGTCAGGACGACAGGTCTGAGATTCAGTGCGTTCGGAGGATTCATGGACATGCTGTCTGACGATCCTCAGATCAACCTTGACGGTACCATATCGGCATCCCTCGACTCATTGATGCGCTTTCTGCCGGACAGCACCGACCTTATCGCCCAAGGGCGGCTGGACGCGGGAATAAGCGGCTCGGCAAGACTGTCCCAACTCAGCATATACACATTCTCGCAGTCAAGCCTCAAGGGCAATGCCGTCAGCGACAGCATCATAATCAGGTCACCTGGAGACAGTCTGGACATATCCATAAAAGCCCTTGAACTAGGACTTGGGCCGGAAACGGCTGTTTCCAGAATAGACTCCACACAGTCGTTCCGCCTCATGGGCATAAGCGGTTCCATCGGCAGCATTGATGCCGAATACAGGAAAAGCCTGGCAATCAAAGGAGAGAAACTGCATCTCTCCGCCAAAAACTCCTCTGCGGGGACGGACAAAGGCAAGATCAACAGGCTGGGAGGAAGGATAAGTGCAGACAAGCTTGCCATAACGGACGCTTCCGGAACAAGCATAAGCATCGACCAGACACAGAACGGATTCCAGATGATACCGAAAAGGGACAACCCTAAGGTTCCAGTCCTGTCATTGACCAGCGGCAACAAACGCATCACCCTGGCGACAGATGTGAACAGAGCGATTCTTACCGACGCTTCTGTAAAGGCCAGCGCAGCAATGAATTCCATTGAACGCATGCAGATGCGCAAAGAACGTCTGGACTCTCTCCAAAGAGTTTATCCTGACATACCGCGCGACTCTCTGATGAGACACGCCATGCGGAACAGACCGGCAAGAGAGGTACAGGAATGGATGAAGGAGGATGATTTCCGGAAGAGGGACATCAACATCACTCTGGACCAGAGCATTGCGAAATATTTCCGGGAATGGGATATGAACGGGTCCGTGAATATACGTACAGGCATCATAATGACTCCGTATTTCCCTCTCAGAAACATTCTCAGAGGATGCGCGGTCACATTCGACAACAACAGGATAGGCATAGACAGCATCAAGGTACTCACTGGTAATTCCAGCGTCATGGCAGAAGGAGAACTTACCGGTCTGAGGAGGGCTCTGACGGCAAGAAACGCTTCATCGGCGATAATGAATCTCAAGGTGAACCTGAGCACCGACAAGATGAACGCCAACGAAATCCTCACAGCATACAGCATCGGTTCGAACTTCAATCCGGAGGCCTCACGCGAAGAAATGTCGGGAGCAACAAACGCAGAGTTCCTGCAGATGGTGGTAAGTGACACAACGGAAGCGGACGAAAGGGCAAGACTACTTGTAATACCTGCCAACCTCAACGCCGACATATCCGTCAAAGGCAAGGAAATCAGATACTCGGACCTTCTGATTTCCGACCTGAATGCAGCCCTGAAGATGAAGGAAAGATGCGTACAGATCACAAATACATCTGCCATATCCAACATAGGCGACGTCAGTTTCGAAGGATTCTATGCCACGCGCTCGAAAAAGGACATCCGCGCAGGATTCAACTTTGACTTCAAGGACATAACGGCAGAAAAGGCAATAGACCTCATGCCGGATGTGGACACGATAATGCCTCTGCTAAAATCCTTCGCCGGCCAGTTGAACTGCAACATAGCGGCTACAGCGAGTCTGGACACCAACATGAACATCATCACCCCATCCATAAACGGAGTATTGAGGATAAGCGGCGACGACCTTACGATAAGGAACAGCGACATGTTCACCTCTCTGGCGAAGAAACTCCACTTCAGCGACAGCAAGGTCGGCACGATAAAGAAGATGACCGTAGAAGGAGTGATCATGGATAACGTACTGGAAGTCTTTCCGTTCGTCCTCAAGATGGACCGGTACACTCTGGCGCTCAGCGGAAAGCAGAACCTCGACCTATCATACAGATACCATGCGTCACTCATCAGGTCACCGATGCTGGTCAAGGTGGGCGTGGACATCTACGGACAGGACTTCGACGACATGAAGTTCAAGATAGGAAAGCCGAAATACAGGAACGAGCATGTGCCCGTATTCACTGCCGTCATCGATGAGACCAGGATAAACCTTGCCGAGTCGATCAGGAATATATTTGCCAAAGGCGTGGAGGCTGCCGTGAATGAAAACGAGCGTCAGGAAGCCATCACCGGACTCAAGCAGGAAATCGGATATGTGAATGCCGTCGACCAGGACCTTGAAGAACTGAGTTCGGAAGAACAGAAACTCATTGAAGAATCACAGGAAACAGATAACAACGAATCATCAAACACCCAACAGGATGAACAGTCAGGAATATATTGAAGTCGCTGTAAAGATCACACCATACAGCGAAGAAAATGCAGAAATAGTGACTGCAGAAGTCAGCGAACTCCCGTTTGAATCATTCAGCAGCGAAGATCCCTTTCTCAAATGCTACATTCAGAAGGACCTCTATGATGCACACGCACTCAAGATCGTGCTGAGCGGACTTGAAGGAATGGGCTTCGATGTCGAATTCAACGCCACCCTCGTCCCGCCTGTCAATTGGAATGCGGTCTGGGAAAGCCAGTTCCCTCCTATAGTAGTCGACGACAGGTGCACCATCAAGGCATCTTTCCACGAAGGGCTGAAACGCACCAGATTCAACATCACCATCGACCCTAAGATGGCCTTCGGCACCGGTCATCATCAGACCACTTACATGATGTGCCGCGCCCTCCTTCAGAACGAAGAGGCAGTAAAGGGGAAAGTCGTCATGGATATGGGATGCGGGACAGCAGTCCTCGCCATACTCGCGGCAAAGATGAAGGCAGCAAAGGTCTATGGCATCGACATAGATGCGATAGCGGCAATATCGGCATATGACAACGCCCGCCTCAACAAGGTCGGCACCCGTATCGAGACATACTGCGGCGACGCCTCACTCCTTCAGAGAAACACCTACGACGTACTTCTGGCCAATATCAACCGGAACATCCTCCTTCAGGACATACCGACCTATGCGCTTTCGCTCCAAAAAGGCGGACTCCTGTTCGTGAGCGGATTCTATGTGGAAGACATGCCTATGATCATCGGAATGGCCCAGAACTCAGGCCTCACCTACGTCAGTCACGACTCCATCGACAACTGGTGCTGCATCAAATTCTCCCGCTGACATAGAAGTTCCGGAGGGTAATGTCAGGAAAACCATGGCCGCCCGTGGCCATGTGAACGGGAGGGGCCCAACGAAGTTGGGAGGGATTTAGTTTTCCAGATATTACCCTCAGAAACTTCATCCCGCGTTCAGCGAAGGGACTATATAAAACGGTTTATGGTATTCTCCGGAAGCATTTCCCCCGCGTTTAACATAGTCATTGATACAGTAGAAACAGTTCATCCGGATTTTTGAGACATTGGCTCCCGAAAAGGGAGGGGACCCACAAATGGGGAGGATCTCAAAAATCCGGATGAACTGTTTCGTTATAAGTGACTAGAGCGTCCTCTTGATCTCTTCAATAGTATAAGCCTCGACTACATCACCCACCTTGATGTCATTGTAGCCCTGAATGTTAAGACCGCAGTCCATTCCCATCAGAACCTCCTTGACATCATCCTTGAACCTCTTGAGTGATCCAAGTTCACCGGTATAGACAACGATACCGTCGCGGATCACGCGCACCTTCGCGCTCCTCTGGAGTTTACCCTCACGGACAATACATCCTGCAATGGTACCCACCTTGGAGATCTTGAAGGTCTCCTGAACCTCCGCAGTAGCAGTGACAACCTCCTTCTGCTCAGGC
>JAFVHZ010000047.1 GCA_017474265.1 Bacteroidales bacterium
CCTGCATACATCAATGATGTTCCAGAGGTTCTATATGAAGACCTTTGGATTTCTCCTGATATGATCATATTTACCGGTCTTGAACAGCCTTCTGACAGTCATGTCCTTGTATTCAAGATGTCACCGGCTCTTAGTCCTGGAGTATCTTCAGGATGGGGTCAGACAGTGATCATCACTCCAGGTCTCGCTCCCGATTGGGGCGATGCTGACCTGACTGCACTTTACACATCAGTAATGGGCGTTGCTCCGGAGGCCGGCAAGAAATACTTCTGTGAGTTCTACTGGCTCGACAAGAAGACCGGCTTCACAGGTGAATCAATGGCCATAAGCGCAGTCTGCAAGGAAGGTTCCACAGCATATGCACAGGAATATGTGCCGCGAACAAGAGTAACAGACGTTCATCTTGCAGAGGGTGGCCAGTTGCAGGATCTCGATTTGGAGTTCTCTCCTGGATCTGCTATATGTACTGCTGATGTCATGCTGCTTGGTCATCATGATACTGCAATGTCGGAGGCGATTCTTGTCAATCCTCCTGCAAATCTTCCAGTTGGTGAAGCACATATCTTGGCAAGGGCAACTGCGGAGAACAATTATATACCTCAAACCTATCGGATTACTATTCGTGAGTGGCTTGGCGAGTGGACTTTACGCTTCGGCCGTAGAGGTGGACACTATGAAAAGCCTTCAGAAGTGCATGGTACAGCGATTTTCTATGAAGCCTAAAATTGATTGTCATGATGATTTCAACAGGAAATAATTTTGGCTGCGGAGCCATTGAGATAAAGGATTATCAGTCGGAAAAACTTATGGTGTTGAACTGTAAGTTTACCATCGACACGACTTGTGAAGCCTACCGTCAGGCATCTGTGCTTGAGATTTATGTGCCGGATATGATTCTCCCGAAGAGTTCTAATGCCTCATGCTTTGTACAGGCGAATGAGACTACAAGTATCGGGACTCCTTATGAGAGGGTTTACAGCCTTGGCACTGTGCTGACGACTTGGATCAAGAATAAGAACACAATCTGCATCGAGAAACTCCCGATATATGATCATCTCGGAAGCATTACCATTGTAGTTGCAACTCTTTATGCACCAAAGGGCAAGAGGGCTGCGCTGGAAATATCCAAAAAGACTCCGATTTCGTTCAGTTATACCTATGAAAATGGATATGAGGACTATGAGGTCTGCATTGTGGAAGATGGCTGGTGCTTCCTGCATTTCGTTCTGAGTGACACAAATTCCGACATCCTCGACAATGACATCATCATCACGGTGGATGGATTTCCGAAGGATGTGAGCGTGGATGTGTTCATGTCCGGACTTCCTCATCAGGCAGATGGTCCAGGCTCCGGTACCTTCCTCGGCAGAGTGGAGAATGGAGTCATAACCATTCCAGGACCGTTCCCTGTAAATTTCGGAACAGGCTATGAACCTTTCTTCTGCTTTTATGCAGTACGAGATAAAGAATAGCAAACGCGCGTAAAACACAAAATATTAACATTCAAACTTAACAAATCATGAAGTATGTTCCTTCAATCGCCTTTGACGAGATGTCAGGCTCGGCAAAGGGTGTAACGGCAGCCAAAGTGCGTGGCCGTAAGTATATC
>JAFVHZ010000048.1 GCA_017474265.1 Bacteroidales bacterium
GATGACATCGGCGTCACCCTGCTTTGCGATGGCATGCTGGAGCACGGTCTTTCCGCATCCGAACGGACCAGGGATGAAGCCTGTACCACCTTCTGCGATAGGGTTGAGAGTGTCGATCGCGCGGACGCCTGTCTCCATTATCTTTGATGGCCTAGGCTTGTCCTTGTATCCTTTGATAGCCACCTTTACAGGCCATTTCTGCCACATGGTCACGTCAACGTCTTCGCCTGATGCGTCAGTGAGGACTGCAACCACCTTGTCGATGTTGTACTGTCCTGCTTCAGCCACTGACTTCACGGTATATTCGCCCTTGAATGCGAAAGGAACCATGATCTTGTGAGGAAGCCATCCTTCCTTCACCTCGCCGAGCCAGTCAGCGGCAACAACCTTGTCGCCAGGCTTCGCAATAGGGGTGAAGTCCCAGAGTTTCTCGTGGTTAAGAGGGTCTGTGTATTCTCCTCGCTTGAGGAAGACGCCTGTCATTGTGGTAAGGTCATTCTGGAGGCCGTCATAACTGTTGGACAGAAGACCTGGGCCGAGTGTGGCTTCAAGCATCCTGTCCTCGAACTCCACTTTGTCACCGTTCTTTAGTCCGCGGGTACTCTCGAACACCTGCACTGCGGCGTTCTTGCCGTTTACCTTGATGACCTCGGACATGAGTTTCGTGTCGCCTACGGTGATGTAGCAGATCTCATTCTGCGACACAGGACCGTTGGCTTCTACAGTCACAAGGTTGGAAACGATACCCGTAACCTTTCCTGTTGTTTTCATATTTGTTTTGATTTTTGTTTGATTCTTTTAAAGATCCTTCGCTTCGCTCAGGATGACATCCGTCATTTTTCGTTGTATTCCACTCCCTTGAATGTGCCGCGCACCTCGTCGACAAGTTTCTTGAACATCGCGCGTCCGGTCTCCTCATCGAGGATGAGCCATCTGCGGATGATCATCATCTTCACCATCGCTCCGAGTATCTTCTCGAAGGTAAGGTAGTCGAAAAGGGTAAGTTCATCGATCTTCTCCCAATAGAGGTCGTCGATGCCTCTTTCCCTGGCGAGGATGTCGCTGCCTTCAAGGATGGCCTGCAGTCTTGCAGATTCCTTGAATTCCGGTTCCTCCGGTTCAAGGCCGGTCTCTTCCGCTTCAGTATCTCTGAGGGAAAGGATGTCCTTTTCCGGATCTCTTCCCAGTGCCTGATTCAGATACCTTACCTTCTGGTTGCGTACATTGAGGTCAAACTGGAAGAATTCACGGATGAACCCAAGTCTGTACGACAGCGCCTCCTTGTAGAATTCAGGACCGATCTGATCCTTGTCGAAACCTTTTGCAATGAAGTCAAGAACCTCGTTGTCCTTTGCGGAAAGAAGTTCCCTGACCTGCTTCAGGTATTCGTCAAGACTGCTCTGGCCCTGCCTCCAATCCGGAGTGAAGTCAGGTAGACCTGCGATTATGTATACGTAATTGTTCATGTAGACCTATCCGAAAAGAAGTTTCTTTGTTGCAGGACGGAGATACTCTGAAATGAGTTGGTTGAATGTTTCCTCAGAGAAGCTTACGAAATAGCCGCCGTCCTTAGGGCCGATCTGGAATCCGCCGCTTATTTTCTTTGAGAAGGATGCCTCTACTCCTGCATTGAGGATCTTGGCAAGTTCCTTGGTCACGAATGGCTCGAGTTCCTTCTGGAGGCTCTCAGGTAGGATAATAGCAAGGTCAACAGGACCGTCAGTGGTGAATTTCTCTGCCACTGCCTTGATGAGTTCCTTTACGAAATCAGCCGAAGTCAAGGCTTTCTTGACCGCCTCGTCTGTCATCTTGCCTACAACAAGGGTCTCGATGTCCTTCTTTGTGGCTGCAAGGCTCTGGTTGGAAGCCATTCTGATGTCAGATGCTGTCTTGGTCTTGATCTCGTCAGCCTGTTTCTGCGCCGCTGCAATGATCCTGTCAGCCTCGGCCTGAGCCTTGGCGATCATCTCGTCAGCCTGAGTCTTGGCTTTAGCAAGAAGTTCTTCGCCTTCCTGTCTGCCTTTTGACAGTCCCTCATTGTAGAGTTTGTCTGTCAATTCCTGCAATTTGTTCTGCATGTCGGTTTGATTAATATGTTTTAGTTTAAAAATTCTAAATAATCATGCAAAAATAGTGATAAAATGTATACTTATCAACCATTTCACCTACAAAATCCTACAAAAAGAAAAGACTTGATGTACATGCCATCAAGTCTTTGTTGATTTCAATCATTCTGCCGTTTTGGCGACGATTACCGAGATGTTGTCCGCTCCTCCGTTCCTGTTTGCTGTTTCCACCAGTCTATCTGCCGCTCGAGTTTCGTTTCCCAGTATTTTCTCTATCGTTTCGTCGTCCACCATGTCTGTCAGACCGTCTGAACAGACCAGAATCCTATCTCCCTCCATTATCCTTTCCGATATGTCCTCTACTGTCAGACGTCCGTGGCTACCGCCTCCGACAGCATTGAGCAGCATCCTGCTCGCGTTCTCGTCTCCGGTTATCCCTCTTTCCGTATCGTCTGTCGACAGTTGCTTGAGGATTCCGTTCCTATGACGGTATGTCCTGCTGTCTCCTGCATTGACAAGATATACCGCCTTGCCTATCCATATGACTCCGGTGAGAGTGCAGCCCAGTATGCGCTCCTGGTTCTCTTTGATCCCTTTTGCATTGAGCGTGTCGCTGACCTCCTTTACAAGAGAGCGGAGTCCGTCTTCGGTCTCGGAAGTGCTTAGGCTTTGGTCGGAAAGATAGGATGCGATGCATTTAAGCAGATATTCGCTGGCGACTTCTCCCTTTTCATGGCCTCCCATGCCGTCTGATACGAGAATATAGAAGTAACTGTCAGAATCCTTGTTTATCTCGACAGTTATTTCCAATGATGAATCCCTCAGAAGGATTCCGCCTACCGACATCATGTCTTCATTGTTGGTGCGTGAGCAGCCGATGTCGTTGACTGCCTGTATGTCCAGTTTCATGTTATTTCACGTCGAATTTAACCGTGGCTATCTTGACCTTGTCTCCTTTTTTCAGAGTGGTCCATGTGCCGGGAGCGAGCCTTGCCCCGTTCACGTATGTTCCGTTTGTAGAGCCTAAGTCTGATATTTCCCAGTCCGGTCCCTTCTTCCTGATCTGTCCGTGCCTTCCTGAAACATACTTTTCTGATGCCAGTTCAGGCCATATGCCTCCTGAACGGCCGAACTCACCTTCCTTGAATGTGAGTTTCCATCCGTTCCCTTCGAGGCAAGTGACAGTTCCTGCTGCAATCTTCCCGAATCCTCCATCCTTGAACAGGTCGTCCAGTATGCTGTTCAGGTCTGCAGTACTTCCGGAAGCGGACTTTCCGCCGCTGAAGTATGTGCCTGCATCAACGAGCGTCTCTCCGCAAGCCGCGCATTCCGTGCCTCTTTTCGGTGCACGGCATTCCGGACACCATTTCAATTCTTTGCCGCATTGGTCGCAGAACCAGCAGTCGTCTGGAATCTGCTCCCTGCAGAATGGACATTTAGTCATATCTTCGTCTTTAATCGTTATCTTATGTCTTCAGCCTGTATGGTCTTGAGGTCTTCCAAGGTAGGGGAGTCTATCATCGATGTCCTGGTAGCCATCGCCGCCTTCACAGACTCGAACATGTTCCTTGCCTCACGTGCGTTTCCGAACTTGTCGTCGCGCATCATGTATATCATCTTGAAGCGTGCCCTGAGGAGGGTAGATGCCTCGTCTGTCATCATGATCTTCTCCTTCTTGCATAGGTTCGTGAAGATCTGGAATAGTTCGTCGTCGTTATAGTCTTCGAAATTGATCCAGTTGCGCTGCGGGAATCTGCTCCTTATGCCGGAGTTGGCTTCCACGAACGCCTGCATCTCCTTGGTATAGCCTGCCACGATGCATACGAATCTGTCACGCTTGTCTTCAAGCTGCTTCAGCAGCGTATCCAGTGCGTTTCGTCCGAACTGGTCTCCAGCAAGCGAATATGCCTCGTCGATGAACAGGATTCCTCCCATGGCGCTGTTTATCACCTCGGTCGTGATGGCCTCCGTGTCTCCTACATATCTTCCCACCATCTTGCTCTTGTCCACCTCGATCACATCCGGCCTTTGGATCACGCCCATGGAGTGGAGGATCTTTCCCATCATTCTTGCTACAGTGGTCTTTCCTGTTCCCGGGTTTCCGAGGAACATGAAATGTCCAGGCATCACCGTAGCCTTTTCTCCTGTAAGTCTAGCCAGATGGGTCGCTCTGTTGACACTGTTGATAAGTGCTCTCATGGCATCCTTGACCTGGTTGAGTCCGACGAGAGCATCGAGTTCAGCCAGACATTCGTCCGGAGAAAGTTTCTTTGCCTCCTCAAACGGAATGTCGTCAGCGATTATGGTAGTCATGAGTTCCGGCGTCCATGCATCATAAGGTATTTCCTTGAGCCTTGACGCAAGGTTTCTCTTGGTCTGGTCGAGAACCTTCCTTGCTTCGCGTGCGTTGCCGAATTTCTCGTCCTTGGATGCAGTCATCCTTTCGAACATCCTGAAAGCGCGGTCGCTCACAGAATCGTTCTCCGGCTTGAGCGCCTCTGACTTGAGCATGTTCATGAAGATCCTGCATAGTTCATCTGCAGTGTAGTCTTCAATGTGGAGGAAGTGGGTGAAGCGGCTCTTGAATCCTTCGTTCGCCCTGATAAGGTCGTTCATCTTGTTCCTGTAGCCGGCTGCGATGACGACAAACTTGCCTCTGTCGTTTTCCATTCTGGTCAGAAGGGCCTCAAGGGCCTTCTTTCCTTCTGGATTGGTACATTGGCCGGCTGCGTCAACAGGAGCGATCGCATATGCCTCGTCCAGGAAGAGCACGCCTCCCATTGCCTCGTTCACGGCATCGTCCATGTTCTTGTCCGAGCAGTTGACGAATCCGCTTACAATGTCCTTCGGTGTCTTTTCGACCACTTTGTCGCTGGCTGTCAATCCCAGTGCCTTGAAGAGTTTTCCTAGTTTGCGTGCGATCGTAGTCTTGCCGGTACCTGGATTTCCCGTCAGCACTATATTGACAGGAGTCAGTGTGGCCTTTCCTATGCCGAACTCCATGGCCTTGCGCTGCCTGAAGAGATCATATCCTATCTCGCGGATCGCTTCCTTTACGCTTGTCATGCCGATGAGGCTGTCAAGTTCCTTCATCACATCGTCTACAGAGATGTCCTTTGTTCCATCTTCTCCTGTTATGTCCGGCCATGTGAGTATGCCTTCGGCTTCATCGTATGCTGCACCATGCAGTTTGCTTCTTCTGGACTTGTAACGTCTCTCCGCTTCGCTGAATATGTTTCTGACCACGCGTGCATTTCCGAAGTTGGCACCTCTCTTCAGGTGGACCATGTCGAAATGCTTCGCTATCTTGTCCTCTGCCTCGCTGTCAAGCGTGAATCCCTTGCTTTTCAGGGTTATGCGGAATATGGCTTCCAGTTCTCTTGCATTGTAGTCAGGAAAGTCGATGACTTTGTTGAAACGAGACTCGAGACCGCTGTTCTGCCTCATGAAGTCTCCCATCTCCTTGCTGTATCCGGCAATGATGCATATGAACTTTCCTCTGTTGTCTTCAACCAGTTTCAGCAGGGTGTCGATGGCTCCCTGGCCATAACTTGTGCCGTCGTTCAGTCCGTACGCCTCATCTATGAAAAGGATGCCTCCCATCGCCTTGTCTACGGCGTCCCTTACGTTTCTTTCCGACGCTCCTATGACATCACCTATAAGGTCCTTGCTGCCGACCTCGACAAGATGTCCCTTCGGAAGCACTCCAAGGGCGTTGAGGATATCTGCGAAGCATCGTGCCATGGTCGTCTTTCCCGTTCCGGGATTTCCGGTGAATACGAAATGGTCCTTGATCTCGACCTTGACCTCGGCACCTTTCGATCTCTTGGTCTCCTTGATGTCGTCGACGATGGACCTGATCTCGTCCTTTACGCTCTTCATTCCGATGAACTTGTCGAGATCCTGCCAGATTTCCGCTTCTGTACGAGGTACGAATACCTTTCCGGTCACATCCTGAGGCTCGACCTTGTCCGAGCCTCTGCCTATTGCGCTTATGGCTAGTTCCTGTGCCTTGATTTCAGACAGATGTCCGTTGCTTATAAGTTCTGAACCATCGCGGAAGAGCCATGTGAAATGGCCTTTCAACTTATCGGCAACCCCGTCGGCAACCTTGAGGCGGTACTTGTCCTTTATGCTTTCCAGACAGATTGCTACAAGCTGGTCTTCATCAAGTGCCTTCAGATCGTATCTGAACTCGAAGAGCCTTGCGATGTCCGTATTCTTGCTGAGGAAACCTTCCATTCCTTTCCTGAGTCCGCTCAGAAAGATCACAGGCATGTTCTGACGGCTTCTGGACATCCTCGAGAAAAGGCGGTCAAGGTCATTGATGTCTACAGATTCTTCGCTAGGGAGCAGTTTCTGGGCATTGCATATCATCAGGACACCGTCCTTTGCCTTGTCCAGATTGTCGTCGAACTTTTCCGACCATGCCTCATAGTCGGCGGCATCGACGACCGATATCCTGCTTTGGGTTATGACCCTGGCCTTGAGGAGTATCTCATTCAGTTTCTCGGCTATGAAGTTCTTGCCGGTGCCTGTGTCGCCGGAAAGTATGCAGTCCAGGCCGACATATGCTCCTCCGGAATTCTTCAACTGGCCTGCTATTGCCGCCATCTTCTGAAATTTCTCTATCTCCGGATAAAGGTTCTCCTTTCCGTAATAGCCGGAGAATACATCTGACGCAGGTGCCTCGATGGCCGTTCCGCATTTCTTGCAGAAACGGGCCGACTCACGGTTATCGGTATTGCATTTTTTGCAGATAGCCATATATCTTCTTCTTATAGTGATTCTTTCTTATGGGAGGAACGAGCCTACAATCAGCAGGATGACAGCGCATGCGATGAACATTATCAGCGGCTTACGTCTGGTCTTGAGTTCTTCTTCCCAGTCCTCGATTTCCTCATCGTCATATATTGCATTCAATGAAGAGTCGAATTCTTCCTCGTCTGTGTATGCATAATGGAGCGGTTCCAGTTCCAGTTCCTCGAACCCGGGTTCCAGTGCATCACCTGCATCCGCGGCATATGAACTTTGGCTCAAGACCGTCTTCCTCGCGAAGAATACCAGTACGCCGATCACGACAACGAGGAATATCCATAAAAGGAAAGGCGCCAGGAATTTCAGCACGAGCCATATCACGCCGGATACTATACCTCCTGCAAGCAGACATGCGATTATGCTGTCTGTCTCTCCGAAGAAGAATACGATGACTGCGACGATGAGCCCGATGCTGTAGAATATTCCGGAGAATTCGATGTCGCTTGACATTACAGGATCTGTGATGATGGAAAATATGATCCTGATGGCCAGATAGAGAAGAGGGATTACTCCGAATACTATTGCGAGGGCCTTCTGAGTAGTTTCCTTCAGACGTGCCTTTCTTGCTCCGTCTCCGCTGCCTGAGGCAAGTTCCCTTGCTTCTTGAGCAGCATCACTGTAATTTACGAAATCAGAATGTTCCGGATCTATCGCACCGATGCATTTCGTGTATTCCAGCAGCTGCCTTTCGTATGAGTACTGTTTGCTGAAGTCTGCATGAGGGTTTTCATGGAACTGGACCGTAAGCCATCCTCCAAGACTGTGCTCGTAATATGCGTCCTGGACCATCTTCTTCTTGCCGAGCTGTCTTCTGAACTGGGAAATGTCAGTGACTTCGATGTCTGTGCCGAAGAAACGGTATGAAGGGGTGTGGCCGAACGAAGATATCAGCCTCATTATCGTGGTACCTTCGATTATGGCTTCGTCATCAGGACGCAGCTGGTTCCGGTCCGGGTGGAACCTGCGGTGTATCTCATTCTTCAACGTGGCATCCTGATCCTTGAATCTCTTACCCTTGGTCTCGAAGAAACGGTGCAGGTATGATTTCTCATAGTCATCAGTCTCGATGAGGTAGAACAGCAGCAGTTCGTCAATATGAGTGTTGTAAGGAGCATACTTCGGTGTCCTCCATCCGTCCATCAGGTTCTCAGCGTCATCGATGAAGTCTACATGAAGCGTCTGGTAAGCGACGTTCATCAGGCGTCCGATGGCCGCTCCGGTCATCGCATACAGCGGATCATTGACGTCGTTGCAGAGACATATGTCACACAGAGGATCCATGGTCTGTATCCTCAGCCTGAAGACAAGGTCTACCTCCTTCTGGCGCTCATCCTCATCCCTGGTATGGCCCGGGACAAGCATTTCCAGACGCCACAGTTCATCGAAATACTCCAATCTGAGCCAGTCGATGAACAGATCGGATGCTATCTTTTCCTTTGTCTCGTTGTCACAGAAGTTCTCGGTGCAGAACTTTATGACCTCGGTGGAATCATGGGCGGAAACCATTGTCTCTTCTCCTGTCTTCCTGTCCCATCCGCTCATGAAGAAACCGTATCCGGGGTCCAGCACATATATTGCTGCCCATACTCCGAGATCCATGTCTTTCGGATATTGCTTTTCAACAATGTGCTCGAGTTCTGTCTGGATTTCAGGACGCGATTTCAGCCAGTCCCTGATCTTTCCCTTGTACAGATATCTCTTTGCAAGTTCGAGGTCATCAACCATGAACAATGCCAACTGCTCTACAGTGTTCGCAATCTGGTTCTTGCCGGCGTTGTAGACGATGTTCAGGTCTTCGAGTATCTCGTCTTCCTTCACGGAAAAGTCTCCTCCAGCCAGGAAGTTCTGTATCTCATCCAGGTCCCATCTTTTCAGAGGGTTCTTCAGGAGAAGTCCTCTGGCGATGGTCGCAAGAGGGTCAGGCATGTCCGAAGGGACGGTTATGCCGGTCGTGAGTTTGGTTATGCTCATGTCCGTTTCCTTGACCTGGAACTCAGACTCTCCGTACCACAGGCAGAGGATCGTCATGCCGAGTGCATAATAGTCTGCCTTGCCGGTTATTTCGAAGAGGTTCTCTCCGTCTACGATCGCCTTGGCCTTCTTCGGATCATAAATTTCAGGTGCCGCGTAAATCGGGGTTCGGGACTGTCTTGTTATGGCCTTTCCGTCTGTCAGGACATCTGCGATTCCGAAATCGCAGATCACGCTGTCCCATGAACTCTTGTCCCTGATAAGGATGTTAGCGGGCTTTATGTCCTTATGGACGAATCCGGCCTTGTGGAATTCATCCAGAGCCAGAGCGGTTTTTATGGTAATGGCAAGGATGGCATCGCTGTTTCCTTTGATGCCTGCGGCGTTTGACGAGCCGAGAGGATACCATTCCATGAGTTCATAGTCATATGACACTCCCTCATGGGTGACTTTCCCTGCAGACAGAATGTCGGCGGTGTATCCTTTCCCCTTCAGTCTGTCCAGCATCGGCTTTACCTGGGAATTAGGCCTGAATCCCTTCCTGTACAACTTGAGTCCGTATGACCTTCCTGAACATTCTGCTTCGTACAGTTCCGCTTCAGAACCGGAATTGAATGCTCGGACTATTCTGTATGTCTTACCGTCAATGGTAATGGTGTCCCCGTTCTGCAGGCGCTGCATGCTCTCTTTCTGCGGTGAACCGGCTCCCTTCTGTCCGACTGCCGTTCCCTGCGGTGCTACGGCAGTACCTTGGGACACTGCCGTTCCTTGTGGTGCCACTGCGGTTCCTTGTGTCGCTACTGCTGTTCCCTGCGGGGCTACTGCCGTCCCCTGTGGCGCTACCGCCGTTCCTTGAGGTTTGTCAGTTGCCATATTTCAAGATTATTGGTATTTGTATTCCTTGACTCTGGTGGTTTCTGTCTTCTCTATGTAGACCCATGTGCCTCCCAATTCCGGCTCAGCACATTCGCTCGGCTGCTTATGGTGGTAGCCGCAGTAGTTGCATATCCATTCTACCGGCACCTTTATCTTCCTCTTGACCGTTGTCTCTACCGCTACCTTCCGTGCAGAATAGAAGTTTCTCTGTTCCTGCGGGGTCGTTCCTGCAGGAGGAAGCATTTCGTCAAAGATCTTGTTTATGTCCCTGACGGTCTTCTTGTATTCTTCCTTGATTCTGTCGATGCTCTTAGGTGCTGCTGCAGGCTTTGGCTTTGCAGGGAGTGTTCCAGGCTTCGCATGTGCCGGCATGCCCGGCTTGACTTTGCCCATAATCTCCATCATCCTTCTTGCTCCTTCTGAAAGGACTTCCTCTGCTTCCGGAGCATCTCCTCCATCTGTAATGTTTCCTGAATCTTCCGCTTCTTCCATCTGCGCCTCAAGTTCTGCAAGTCTTTCACAAAGGTCGATAGCCTCCTTTACCTTCGGGTCTTCCAACGCCTTCTGTACCGCTTTCTGTGCTGCGCGGGTAAGGGGAGTGTTGCATTTCATGCAGAAAGAGCGGTGGTTGAGCGTTCCGCATTCCGGACATCTGACTCCGCCTGCCGGCATGCCGCATTCCGGACATTCTGTGTCATTGCGGTCCATGTCCGCACCGCAGAATGTGCAGTAACTGACCAGTTTGCCTCCACATTCCGGGCATATCTCGAATCTGGAACCGATTTCGGCTCCGCATATCGGACATTTGCTGCCGTCAGTGCGATGGCTGTGCCTTTCCTTTGACTTTTCGGCAGTCTTGCTTTTCTGTGCTGATGCCTGTGCTTTCTGTTCTTGTATCATAGATAACAAATATAAATCTTATGCCTCTATTGCACTGTTCACTGCGACAAAAGAGCGGTATTTTGTTGCAGTGAACACCCCGCTTTATGATTTTTCTTAACTTTGTATTGATGGAAATTGACGTTATGATCGGCATGGGCCCCACAGCAGAAGCGATAGCACACTATGTACATGGAGGTGTTACCGTATTCTTTATAATATGGACTTGGCTATTATGGCCTCAAAGGAAAAAGAACAGCATGATGTACATGCTGTTTCTGAATATGCTGTATTTTGCCTTCTGCAATGTAAAGGACATAATCTTTCTTGTCGACGGGTATTGGGAGAACTTCTTCCTTTCAGGCATATCGGTTACCTTGGACCTTCTTTATGTCCCTATCGTTTCAAACTTCTTTATTGAAATCGTATCACCAGGATGGGTCACGAAACGTAGAGTCCTGGTCCCGATGGCGGTCCAGGCCATATTTGTTCCGATGTTCATCATATATCCGACCCAGGCGGTCTATGATCTGGCCCTGTATTTCGCGTTGGCTGGGGGTGCTGTCGCATTCATCCTTGTCTGCGTCCTTCTGCATCGCCACAGGAAATACATCTTTGACAACTATTCTTATACCGAACATATAGATGTATCATGGGCAATCAACTGTGTGGTGCTTCTGTTCATCTGTATGGGATTGTATGTAGTAGCCTTCAAGGAGGAAACATGGCTCAGCGGCGCGGTTTTCCAGATTGCATGTGTGTGTACCTGGCTTTATCTCTATTGCCTGTCCCGCTGTCATTCGGTGGTGGACATGCCTCCGCTGTCGATATTTGAATTTCCATGGATCAGGAATGAAGGGACACCTTCTGAAGATGATTCTGTCTCTGATGCATATTCATCTATCGCGATTCGTCTTGAAGAATGTATGGAGAAGGAGAAGATATATCTGAATCCGAAACTGAGCCTCCAGGATGTGGCAGCCAAGGTGGGAACGAACAGGACATATCTTTCAGACTATCTTAATCATGTGCAGAACATCACCTTCTACGAGTACATCAATCGTATGCGTGTCCGGGAAGCATGTCTGATAATCGATTCCATGCCTGCCGATAACCCTCTGTCCATGCAGAGTGTTGCAGACATGAGCGGCTTCAACAGTATTTCGACCTTCAACCGTTCATTTACAAAGACAGTCGGAATGCCCCCTAGTGAGTACGCAAAGAAAAGGAGTGCTTCCTAGAAGCACTCCTGAAGAATCTTTACGATGTTTTCTGACTTTCCCATTGTGTAGAAGTGGACAGCAGGCACCCCATGTGCAATAAGGTCCTTGCACTGCATCGTGCACCACTCTGTCCCTATCCGGTATGCGGCCTTCCTGTCGTCCCCGGCATCTTTCATCGCCTCTGTCAGTTCCAGAGGTATGTCCAGGGAGAATGCTTCCGGCAGTGTCCCTATCTGCCTGACAGTCGACAACGGCTTCAGTCCGGGGATTATCGGAACAGTTATACCGGCCGCCCTGCATCTGTCCACAAAGTCGTAGTATACCTTGTTGTCGAAGAACATCTGGGTGATGATGTAGTCGGCTCCTGCATCGACCTTCTTCTTGAGGTTGACAATGTCGGTCTCTATGTTCGGAGCCTCGAAATGCTTTTCAGGGTATCCTCCCACACCTATGCAGAAATATCTTTCCTCTGTCTTACCATTTGTCATTCCGAGCGCTCTATCTGTCATTCCGAGCGCTCTATCTGTCATTCCGAGCGAAGTCGAGGAATCTTTCAGCCTCCTGCGGTAATTTGCACTTCCCTGATATTTCCTTATGCCCTCGACCAGTTCGCTTGCATATCTGTATCCTCCAGGAGTAGGGGTGAAGCGCTTCTCGCCTGTGATGCAGTCGCCCCTGAGCGCCACTATGTTGTTGATTCCCAAGAATTCCAGATTGTCAAGTTTGCTCTCAATTTCCTCGCTTGTGCTTCCGCCGCAGATCAGATGCGGCACGACATCAACGTCGTATCTTGACATGATGGCAGCGCAAACCGTCGTCTCGCTGATACGGTTGCGCACGAGATGGCGGCTGAATGTGCCGTCAGCCTCCTGCCTGTATTCATGTTCGTCCCTGTGGCTCGTCACATTGATGTATTTCGGACTGAACTCCATGAACGGTGCAATGCTTTCGAGGAGTTCATGCTTGGTCATGCCTCTGAGTGGCGGCACTATCTCCAAAGATGGAAACGCCTTGGTGCTCTCTGCAAGAATATCTGAAACCTTCATATCTTATAACTTTAATCTCTTATTTTCAACTTTAGGCAACTCATTTCTTCTATCTGTATTCTTCATAGATATGAAGATATGTCCACGTTACCTCTTCCCTAAATCCCCTCTCTCGGAGAGGGGACGAAGTCGAATCGTAAAGTCTTGTTGGGTCAGCATTTTTTGCAAGTGCATACATACTATCACTGTCAAATTGTCCCCAACCCTCATTAAATATGGTGTAAACGATTATACAAGGATGATTATGAAGCTGCTTTATGGTATCAAGCATATGCTGTTCAAAAAATGCTTTACGAACACTGTCTTTTGGAAAACGCTTAGTATCATTAATTCGCTTAAAACCTATAGTAGGTAAAGCTGTATCAAAAAAGAAAGAGTATTTACCACTGTTTACCATATCCTGAACTACTAACATCCCGTGCTTATCGCAGTAATAATAGAAAATGTCGGGCTCTATTTTAATATGCTTTCTAAGAGTGTTAATTCCTAACTCTTTCATTCTTAGAATATCACGTTCGTATTCTTTATCCTCCTTTGGAAGGTAAATACCATCTGAAAAATAACCCTGATCTAAAACACCATGCATAAATATTGGCTTACCATTAAGACATACGCGATTAATGCCATTAAGGTTAAGAATTTTCACTTCTCTTAGCGCAAAATAGCTGTCTATGCAATCATTTGCAGTTTCAATTTTCATATCATAAAGATAAGGATTATCAGGGCACCAATTAATAATATCTTCTTCATCAAAATCAATGCGTACACATTTATCAGTAAAATGTAAAGTTCTAGTGTCACCATTTGGTAAGCTGATGTGTACAGTGTAATCACTAGC
>JAFVHZ010000049.1 GCA_017474265.1 Bacteroidales bacterium
AAAAATCCCGCAGTGATGCGGGATTTTTTACAGAATATAAAGTTTGGAACATTATGGAAATCAACGAGAAATATTACGAAGCCTACGAGGCCAACCTCCTGCAGGAGATGATGAAGATGTGCACAAGTCTGGGAATGCTCGACGGCGACCTCCCCGCATCTGAAGACATAGACGGCAAATGGAAGGAATGGGCACCTGACTACATTGCGGAAGCCCTCCCTGAAGTCAACTCCTATCCGGAATTCGCCATCGCATGTGCTGGATATGCCGGAATGGCTGTAGCGCAGTGGTGGGACCAGGACTGGGGTCGTCACCATGGTGCTCCCTACTCTTCTCTGCACGGACCACGAGGCTTTGACGACATGGATGAATACATCGTGCAGAACATACTTGGTCTGGCCCTGGATTCACCTGACGCCAAGCAGATAATGAACATCCTCCTCTGCTGCGCCCAGAAGGCCGTAACCTTCGTCCAGCACGAGCAGATCGAGCACCAGACAGTCAAGGCCTTCCATATCTTCGCCCGCACCGTAAAGGTCATGTTCCGCATCGGCGCCGCCCTCCAACTCCGCCGCCTCGGCTACAAGTACCACAAAGTGGATCTCTCCCGCGCGGGCATGAAGCCGCTTTCTTAGTGATTATCAACATCACATACAATTAAGGGTAGGCCAAAAGCACCTACCCTTAATTGTATATTTCACTACTATTCAACATATTAAGCATTAATACCGCCTGAAACTTCCATTCAATCTTGAGCATGAAGTTGACCAGACCCGCACGATCGCTATTACCTTCATGGCGCCGGGACATCCTGTGCGATTGCTACCAGCATTTCACATCAGCGTTTTACGCAAACCATTACCTATCAACAAGATGCCTAAACTGCGTATTAACAACTCACAATTCACGCATCTATATTCATTTTAGGGCATTGAACCACAGTCCTGTTCCGCTAAGACGAGAATGCACAGGAGTTATTTCACCAGAATCAAATAATCAGGTTGTTTTTCGATTCTAAACCGCAATTCCTCATCAAAACCAGTGAAAACAGACTATTTCGGGAAGCAGGATCAAAAAGAGCGCAGATTTTTTGATTCCGATTCCGGAAAATCAAGGCAAAACCATCCTACTTTTTTTCCAGGTCCAGATGACCAAAAATTGCCTAGAACCACCGCCGTGTCGAGTAAACACTGAAAATCGACACAGTAGTGCCTGAAAACATTAAATAAACGTGCAATAGGACACGACTGTGTCGTCTGGAGGCCCAAACTCGTAACAGTGGTACGCACTTGGACTATTTGAAAGGGAAAGACGTCTGCTCTGTCCTGCGATATGTGACCTGATATTTGCTGCGGTTGGTCTGACTGACGGTCTTAGGGTTGCGCCTGAGTGGATTTGGAAGTACGCATGCTATAGACACAGCCTGATGGGTGTTCAGTTTTGCCGCACTCCTTCCGAAGAACTCCTGCGAAGCGGCCTCGACCCCAAACAGGCCCTTACCCGTCTCCGCTATGTTCAGATAGACCTCCATTATCCTCTCCTTGGTCCAGAACAGTTCTATCAGTACTGTATAATACGCTTCAAAAGCCTTCCTCCACCAGGACCTTCCGCAGAAAGTGAAGCAGTTCTTGGCCACCTGCTGGGATATTGTGCTGCAGCCACGGATCTTCTTCCCTTTCGTCTCATGCTCCAACCGCATCTTCTTCAACTCCTGAAGGTCAAAACCATGATGCTCCATGAACCGGCCGTCCTCCGAAGCGATCACAGCACGGACCATGACAGGCGAAATGTCCTCGATATCCACCCATGTCCTGACATTGCGATAACCTTCCACACCACTGTTCTGCACGCTCCGCTTAAGCATCAGAGGAGTCCAAGTCACCGGCACCCACCTGTAAAGCACAACCCACGAAACGCTCAGCAACAGAAACAGCGTAGGGATAAGCATCAATGTTCTTTTAATTATATTCTTCATATGCCAGATATCCAGCGCAAATATAATCATTTCCTGATAATCCTGCAGGCCCAGGCCACAAGAACCAAAAACACATCTACCTAGCAATCAGCAACTTACACAAACTGCGTGCAGCCCGAAGGGAGCACGCAGTCTTATTAACACGCGATAAATCAAGGAATTACAGTGTGCATTCCTTAGAATCTCCAGCCGATCTTGAGCATGAAGTTCGCAGGGGCCTGGGGGTAGATGCCGGCTTCGGTGTAGTAATCGTCTTCCTGCTGGAAGTAGGCGCGATAGACCCAGCCGTTGGCGTAGTACATGTTGTTGAACATGTTGTGTACATGGAATGACACGTTAATGGCGCTGTCGCCTTCTCCACGTCTTCTCAGAGGAATCTCATACCCCACAGACATGTCGGCAACGAAATAGGCAGGAATGCAGCGGTCATCAGAAGCAGTGTTGTCGTAATATTGCTTTCCTACATATTTTCCGCTCCAGTTCAGATACAGGGACTTCAAAGAACCGCCGAGCACGCCGGAACCTGAAGAGACACCTGCAAAAGGACGGAAAGAGACTGAAGCCATACCCACAACAGAAGGGGACATGAGAATATCGGTACTTTCAAAGAACAACTCCTGCTGTCCCAGATAATTCCAGTCGTTCATATTGTCATACTTCTCATAATAGGCCGTGAAATTCCTTATCTTGTTGGAAGACAGGGTAAGGTTACCGCCGACCTCCACCCATGATGCAGGCCTCCATGCTGCCGCAAGTTCGATTCCACGCCTCCAACTTCTCGGCACGTTCTCCTTGATGGCATATCCTACATCGGTGAGTTTTCCGGTCTCGATAAGCATATCCCAGTACTCCATAAGGTACACATTTGCAGAAAGGGACACCTTCTCCGACGAATACTCGTAACCGACTTCGACATCGAGCATCTTCTCCGGCCTGATATCGACTCCCCTGCCTGAAACTCCCGCCTCAGAAGCCATGTTTGCGTCCAGAATCAGTTCCTTTATGTCGCTTCTGCCAGGTTCACGGTGTCCCAGAGCAGCAGACACATACGCACGCGAAGACTGACTCCATCTGAACGAAAGTCCCGCCCTCGGATTGAAGAAATGCCAGTCATCGCTATGATCCAAAGAAACACCGTCATCCTCCGGTCCCGACATCCTGAGCCACACACCCCTATACTGAAGATCGGCAAAGGCCGTCATCCAATCTGTAGCGCGTACCTCACCTCGTGCAAACACATTCGCCTCCTGTTTCAGACCGTTATTAAGATACCACTGATGTGCGTCATAATCATAGTTATCCCCAAGGACATCGCTCCAGATGACCGTCCCGATATGGTCACCGTCATAACGAGAAAGGTTCACTCCAGCCGTAAGATTCAGAATATCAGACGAATACCGCACATCGGAATTCAGCACGAAATAGTCATTCGCAAGAGCCTCACGGGTAATGAAATCACCCTCTTCATACCTGACTCCCCCGATCACAGGATCCTGCATCAGATATTTTGAAAACGACTTATCGGCCTTATAATTCTCATAATATCCGTCACCACGGGTATAATTGAAGGTCGTGCTCCACGCCAGACGGTCGGTAAACGAATGGGTGTAGTTCAACTGAAGGTGATGCTGACGATAGTTATCAGTCTCGTTATCATAATAATGCACATTACCGAACTCGTCCTCATACATGCCCGCAGGATTGAAACGGCGGTCTGTCTCATAAACCGAAGGATCGATGCCTTCCCATGTGATTCCGGTCCTCTGATCTCCCATGAGCCAGGTCAGACGAAGGGAATTCCGTTCATTCATCCATCCGAGGACAGCCATAGCGGACTGGACATCAGCAAAGGCGTTGCGTATATATCCGTCGGTCGTACTGCGGGAATACGCAGCATTGAAATAAAGTCCCGACTTCATCAGCCCTGTGCCGGCAGCGAAGGTCGACATGAAGGTGCCATATGAACCGATGGACATATCTGCAGAGGCGAACGGATCAGGTCCTACCGACGCTGTGCTCATGTTGATGCTCGCTCCGAAGGCGCCGGCACCATTGGCTGAAGTACCCAGGCCACGCTGAAGTTGGACGCTCGAGATCATGCTCGAAAGAGCAGGAATGTTGACCCAGAAGACTTCCTGCGACTCTGCGTCATTTAGAGTGATGCCGTTAAGGGTAACATTTATCTGGGAACCTTTGGAACCGCGCACGGTCATCGTGGAGTATCCGAGTCCCGTACCTCCCTCATTTACAGATACAACCGACGGCTGTAGAGACAGATTCATCGGAAGGGAATTGATAGGATTGGACCTGCGGAGTTCGTCCTTGCCTACCATGGTGAATGTCACAGGAGTATCCTTTCCTGCCCTTGAAACCGAGACTACGACACTGTCGAGCCTCTCGACCTTTTCATCGGCCGCTTCCTTCTCCACACCTTGTGCAGAGAAAGGGATCAGTGCACTGAGCACTGCATAAAACAAAAAACCTCGCATAATGTTGTTACATTTATGCAAGGGGCGATGTCCACTGCGTGTCATTTCTGTCACGCAAGTCTTCATCCAAGACTACGCTATTCCTACGCCGGCATTATCCGGATCAGGTTCATGGGTATAATCTCAGCCACGGTACGCCGCAGCACCCCTGCAAGTAATATTTTAATGAACTTACTTTTTTTCAACCAGTCTGACCTCGTACAGACGCGGCCAGTTCTTTCCCGTCAGATATGTCTTCTTCGTCTGCGGATCGTACGCGATACCGTTGAGAACATCCGTCGTCACCGTCTTCAGATGCTTCGGCAGCAGGCCCGAACAGTCGATGATGCCTTCCACCTTCCCGTTCTTGGGATTGATTATCGCTATCTCATCCGATGTGTAGATGTTGGCCCATATCTTTCCGTTGATGTATTCCACCTCATTGAGCCACCTCACAGGCCTTCCTTCATAGGTAACCAGTTGCTTGCGGTCCAGGGCGAACCTGTCATTCATGAAATAGAGGTTGGCAGATCCGTCAGTAGCAATGAGTTGACGTCCGTCAGTGGTGATGCCCCAGCCCTCGCGCGGATATTTCCACGAAGACTTGTACTCGAGCGTTTCCGCGTCATAGACAAAGGCGATACGGCTCTCCCATGTCAGGATGTAGAGGTTGTCGTCCATGATCACGGACCCTTCCACGAAATACTGCTTGTCGAAGTTAAGACGCTCCAATGCCTTTCCAGTCTCTATGTCCACCTTCCTGAAAGTCGACTTTCCATGAACACCTGTACTCTCGTACATCTGTCCGTCGTGAAAGAAAAGGCCCTGAGTGTACGACTCCGTATCATGAGGATACTCCGCCATCACTTCCAAAGTATACTCCCGCACCTTTGCATCGGAGCAGGAAATCAACATGAAGGACAAGAAAAATATGGCTAGGAGTTCTCTCATATATACTCTTTGTTCTTTTAAGCGGAGACAAAAGTACGTAAAAAAAACTATTTGCAAAAATTTCATTAACTTTGCACGATTATTTGTCCACACGAAATGAACACTTATTTTACCATAATGACAATAATGGCCGTCATGGCCGTAATCGTCTTCGTGGCCCTCTTCTTCTTCAAGGCCGGATATGGATACCTTTCATCATCCGACTGGGGACCGAAGATCAGCAACAAGACAGCATGGGTCCTGATGGAAGCCCCGGCATTCATCTTCCTGCTGTACTACACGGTAAGATTCGCAGTTTCAGGTGCAGACACAGGCAATTCCAAGGCAGTACTGTACATAATGGCAGGACTTTACCTCCTGCATTATTTCCAGAGGTCCTTCATCTTCCCACTGATGATGAGAGGCAAGAGCACAATGCCGATAGCCATCATGCTCATGGGTCTGACATTCAACACCTTGAACGCATACCTCATAGGAGGATGGCTCTACGGTGAGGCCCCGGCAGGAATGTACGGAACAGACTGGCTATGGAGTCCGCAGTTCATCATCGGCACCATAGTGTTCTTCACGGGAATGGCCATAAACCTGCATTCGGACCATGTAATCCGTAACCTGCGCAAGCCTGGAGATACGAAACATTACATCCCACGCAAGGGACTTTATAAATATGTCACATCAGCCAACTATTTCGGAGAACTCACCGAATGGGTCGGCTATGCGATACTGACATGGTCCCCTGCCGGAGTACTGTTCGCCGTCTGGACTTTCGCCAACCTCGGTCCACGCGCCAAGTCGCTCACCGAGAAATACGAGAAGGAGTTCGGCGACGAATACACAAAACTGAACAAGAAACATATAATTCCATTCATTTGGTAATGAGCGAATTATTTACACCATACAGAATCGGCCCGATCGAACTGAGGAACCGTACCGTCCGTTCTGCCGCCTTCGAGGCCATGTGCCCGGGGCAGAGACCTTCAAAGGAACTCTTCGACTACCATACTGCTGTGGCCCGAGGAGGCATCGGAATGACAACGGTAGCATATGCGGCCGTATGCCGGAGCGGCCTCTCGTTCGAGAACCAGTTATGGATGAGGGAGGAGATAGTTCCCGAACTGAAGAAACTCACTGATGCCATCCATGCAGAAGGAGCCAAGGCGTCCATTCAGTTGGGCCATTGCGGAAACATGTCGCACAGAAGCATCTGCGGATGCATGCCATACGGTGCCAGCAGAGGCTTCAACCTCTACTCCCCTACCTTCGTCCAGAAGATGAACATAGAGCAGATACAGGAAGTGGCGGACGCATACGGAAAGGCCGTGGAACTGGCCATTCAGGCAGGATTCGACGCCATCGAAGTGCATGCCGGACACGGATATCTGATATCCCAGTTCCTCTCGCCATACACCAATAAGCGTCGTGATGAGTTCGGTGGCAGTCTGGAAAACCGCATGAGATTCATGCGCATGTGCATAGAAAAGGTGGTGAAGGCAGGAAAGGGCAAAGTAGCCCTCTTCGCCAAACTCAACACCCGCGACGGCTTCAAAGGCGGCCAGGAAACGGACGAACTCATCGAGGTGGCAAAGGTCCTCAGGGATATGGGCATCGAAGCCATCGTTCTTTCGGGAGGATTCGTGAGCCGTCACCCTCAATATGTGATGCGCGGACAGTTCCCGGTCAAGGCCATTGTCCATTACTTCCCGTGGAGCAAATGGTGGCTCAAACTCGGAGTATCCCTCGCAGGAAAGATTGTGGCACCGACAGTGCCGTTCAAGAAACTCTTCTTCATGGAAGACGCCCTTAAGTTCCGCGAGGCTATGCCGGACTTCCCGTTCGTATATGTGGGAGGCGTAGTGGACCGCAAGAGCGCAGACGAAGCCATCGACAAGGGATTCCCGATGATACAGATGGGCCGCGCAGTCCTCGAGGACACCGACTTCGTCAACAAGATGAAGGCTGATGAGAACCATTGCAGCGGATGTACGCACAGCAACTTCTGCATCGGCAGAATGTACTCTAAATCAATGCAGTGCCACAAGCATTGCGAAGACATAACACCAGCACTCGTCAAGGAAGTCGAGCGCATGGACAGACAGAACGACAAGATCGAGCGAAAACTCGGTTACAAATAGAATCAGGTGGGATGACCTGTCGCTGACCAGTGCTTGGAGGATTCTGATTTATCAGGACGGCTTAGCCGTCGCGACCGGATCCGTGTCTTTGAAAAAGACTAAAGGATAGAAGGTCGCCGGTCGGAACAAAGTGAAGACCAAATGCCCCTCGGGGCTGTCG
>JAFVHZ010000005.1 GCA_017474265.1 Bacteroidales bacterium
ATGTGACACGTCCTATCAACGAGGATGCGGCCATCCGTCTTCACAAATGGGAGGATGCAGAGGCGAAGCATGTCTTCTGGCACTCTTCTTCACACCTTCTTGCTGCGGCTCTCGAGGCCCTTTACCCTGGTGTGAAGTTCGGTATCGGTCCTGCTGTGGAGACCGGATTCTATTATGATGTGGATTTCGGTGAAAAGACCCTCGTGGAGGCAGACCTCAAGGCCATCGAGGACAAGATGATCGAACTCGCAAGGCAGAAGACTCCTTTCGTAAGGACCGAGGTCTCGAAGGCGGATGCACTCAAGACCTTTACAGAGAAGGGTGACGAGTACAAATGCGAACTCATCAGCGAACTCGAGGACGGTACCATCACTTTCTATACCAATGGTGATTTTACAGATCTTTGCCGCGGACCTCACCTCAAGGACACATCTGTTATCAAGGCCGTGAAACTGACTGCCATTGCAGGTGCATACTGGAGAGGCGACCAGGAGCGTCAGATGCTTACACGTGTATATGGTGTGACCTTCCCTAAGAAGTCCATGCTCGACGAGTACCTTGCAATGATGGAGGAGGCAAAGAAGCGTGACCATAGAAAGATCGGTAAGGAGATGGAACTCTTCACGTTCTCTCAGAGAGTGGGACAGGGTCTTCCTCTCTGGCTCCCTAAGGGAGCGGCTCTCCGTGAGCGTCTTGAGAATTTCCTCAGGAAACTCCAGAAGACATACGGATATCTTCCTGTCATCACTCCGCATATCGGAAACAAGGACCTGTATGTGACTTCAGGACACTATGCGAAATACGGAAAGGACTCTTTCCAGCCTATCCATACACCGCAGGAGGGTGAGGAATATCTCCTCAAGCCTATGAACTGTCCTCACCACTGTGAGATCTACAGGTCGAAGCCAAGATCTTACAAGGACCTGCCTTTGAGACTTGCAGAGTTCGGTACAGTATACCGTTATGAGCAGAGCGGTGAACTTCATGGCCTTACACGTGTGAGAAGTTTCACGCAGGATGACGCACATCTCTTCTGCCGTCCTGACCAGATCAAGGAAGAGTTCTGCAAGGTGATCGACATCATTCTCTATGTGTTCAAGACATTGGACTTCAAGGAGTATGTCGCACAGATCTCGCTCCGTGACCCTGACAACAAGACCAAATACATCGGATCGGACGAGAATTGGGCAAAGGCTGAGGCTGCCATCATCGAGGCTGCATCGGAGAAGGGCCTCAATACAGTTGTGGAATACGGCGAGGCTGCCTTCTATGGTCCTAAACTCGACTTCATGGTGAAGGATGCCATCGGAAGGAAGTGGCAACTAGGTACCATCCAGGTGGACTACAATCTTCCTGAGCGCTTCGAACTCGAATATATCGGAAGCGACAACCAGAAGCATCGTCCTGTGATGATCCATCGTGCTCCGTTCGGATCGCTTGAAAGATTCGTTGCTGTTCTTCTCGAGCATACAGGTGGAAAACTCCCTCTCTGGCTGACTCCTGATCAGGTTAACATCGTGCC
>JAFVHZ010000050.1 GCA_017474265.1 Bacteroidales bacterium
ATGTTGCACAAAAATATGCATCAGATACCCCTGAATCCGTCATTTTTAAATGTAAACTTTTTGTGAATTATCAAATTTTTGCAGTTTTTATTCTTTTTTAGCAATAAAAACTGCTTACATTGCAAAATTAGGCATCAGACAGCGAAAAACCGACCGCAGCGAAACGGTCAGTTTTTCATCAGAAAACCATGAAAAAACAGCCGCTTTTTGCGACTGTTTTCATCGTTTCTACCACGGCAACCAGATCAGCAAATCAGCCCTGCTCCTCGGCATCGACGACTTCCTCTGCACCTGCCCTGTCGACCTGAGCATGACCCCATACTACCCTGCCGACTATTTCCCTTCATATGAAATAGTCATGGACGAACTGCGCGACTACAGGTTCTACGCAGAAGACATGTGCCATCCGTCCTCACAGACCGTCGGATACATCCGTGACAGGTTCCTGGACTGGGCACTTCCCTCTTCCGAAAAGAGTCTCCTGGAAGAAAACATCCGCGCATTCAAGGCTTCCGCCCACAGGAAGCCCCTCTACACAAGATTTCTGTAAAAATCATCACGAAAAAATAATTTTTCATAAAAATCCTTGCAGATTCGAATAATATCTTTACCTTTGCAGTGTACTAGTTTACTAATACACCAAACATAAAACACACAAAATCCTTAACAAGCAGACACTTAAACCCATAAAGTCATGATCACAATCAAAGATCTTGGTTTCACCTACGGGGAAACAGGGGGACTGAAGACAATCACCCTCAACAAAGAAAAAGGACATATGCTGCCGGAAGACAGATACGTTCTGAAGAACATCAACATGAATCTGGAAGAAGGCCGCATCTACGGACTTCTCGGAGAAAACGGAGTCGGCAAGACCACCCTCCTCACACTCCTTTGCGGTCTGAAGAAGCCGCAGACCGGAAGCATCGACATCGACGGCCACAATCCGTACGACAGAGAACCCTCATTCCTCGCAGACCAGTACTACCTTAGTGACGAGGTGGCACCGATGAACATAAAGGCCATCGACTACGCCCGCAACTACGGAAAGTTCTGGGAGGGATTCAGCCTTGAGAAATTCATTGAAATAATGAAGGAACTCGAGACAGATCCTGAGCAGAAGATGACAAGAATGTCATTCGGACAACTCAAGAAGACCTACATAAGTTTCGCCCTCGCATGCAACACCAAGTACCTCTTCATGGATGAACCGACCAACGGCTTAGACATCCCCTCAAAGGCCCAGTTCAGAAAGGCGGTCACAAAGCACACACGCGAAGATTCGGTGATAGTCATCTCAACACACCAGGTCCGTGACCTCGAGAACATCATCGACCCGATCATCATCCTCGACCGACAGGACGTCCTCCTCAACGCCACTATGGCCGAGATTGCTGAAAGACTGTACTTCGACTACACCAGCGATAAGACCGACGACGCCCTTTACAGCGAAATGATTCCGGGCGGAAGCATACAGGTCACCCTCAACCAGACCGGCGAGGACAGCAAGATCAACCTGGAAGCACTCTTCAATGCGGTGCACCAGAACAAGGAACTCATCAAGGGAATCTTCAACAAATAGACACTTAACGATATGAAAACCAACGATATATTCAATTTCCGCAGATTCGGGAAATACTTTACCTCAGACCTCAGGACATGCTGGGCAAACTACGGACTCAGTCTCCTCACCATAGCAATACTTTTTCCTGTAGTGACATACTTCCTGACGAACGCATTCAACCTTGTCCTGAACTCGACATGGGACGGACCGGATATCGGCCTGCGATCATTCATCTTCATAGTGGCAACCATCTGTCTGGTAGTGACAATGCCTGTCAAATGCTACGGAAAGATCACAGAAAAGCAGTACGGCTCGTTCTTCCTCACCCTCCCCGCATCAAGACTCGAGAAATTTGTCAGCATGTTCCTGATGACAAGCATCATCGCCCCTGCACTCGGATTCGCCCTCTACCTCGGAACAGACGCCATCATCTGCGCCCTTGACCACACATGCGGCAGAAACCTCGTCGCAGGCGCTATGGAACTGATCAGAAACATGGGTGACATGAAGGAACTTACCATGAACTTTGTCGATGAATCTATCACTATCGAGAATGCAGCGTTGGTTCACGAAATTCTCGGCCAGATAAGCAACCCATGGATGTACATCGACGAAATCTTCGGCATCACGCTTCCGTTCCTTCTGGGAGCCATATACTTCAAGAACGGAAAGACCGTAAAGACGATCCTCG
This sequence comes from Bacteroidales bacterium, assembly GCA_017474265.1. GTDB lineage: Bacteria > Bacteroidota > Bacteroidia > Bacteroidales > UBA932 > Cryptobacteroides. The sequence continues at coordinate 2,256 of JAFVHZ010000050.1, forward strand.
CAATATTTGCATTCAGCATGGCGACGAGCATCATCATGACACCGTTCATGGAGACCTGGGCAGCAGAAATCGTAAGAAACGCCAACGCAGACCCGAACACAATCCTTCAGATGTTCAACAACGGCATATTCAAACACCTCGTCCTCATCGACACCATCAGCGACACAGTCGTAAACCTTGCCCTCATGGCAGGAATATGGCTCAGAATCAAGACCTTAAAGCACTAGGCCATGGAATTCAACAGCAACAAATCCATATATCTGCAGATCTGCGACGCGATATGCGAGCAGATTCTGAGCGGAAGGCTCATGCCGGACGAGCGCATCCCGTCTGTGCGCGAGTACGGTGCAGAGATCGGCGTGAACCCAAACACGATCATGCGCTCCTACGAAAAACTCACCGCGGAAGGCATCATCTACAACAAACGTGGAATCGGCTATTTCATCAGTCAGGACGCCAGGGATATCGTCCTTGAAGCCCAGCGCAAGGAGTTCCTGGAAAACGAACTGCCTGCCATCCGCAGGAGAATGGCCCTCCTCGGCCTCGACGCCTCCCTCATTATAGATAAGGCGTGATTCACTAGACACTGATTACCAACCAATTATAGAAACTGCGTGCCCCTTTTGGCGGCATGCAGTTTGCGTAACCAGTTGACAGTTAACGGATTCCGAAACACGCTAAGATCACAGAAAACGGGGATGGAACACAATAAATGGCATAATTTGTATAATATCCATAAAAATAATTAAATTTGCAGCATCTAAAACCTGGCCGGCATTGAAAAGATACCGGAATAATGAGAAAGAGAATATCCAGAATTATAATGATGATGCTGATGGCGACCATGATGTGGTCGTGCGACATGGCACTTGACAGCAACAGCCCGGAAAAAGGCTGCACAGTCGTCGTATCAGGTTCAGTATCAGACATCGACAGCAACGAACCTCTGAAAGGCATCAGAATTTCATTCAGTGCATACTCACAGGAAGGAAGCCAATCGGCACCGATTCTCACACAGACGGTATATAGCGACAGCAAGGGAATATATGCCATCGAGACAGACGGCATAACAGATGCTGTCAGATGCCGTATCTCTGCAGAAAGTCCCGATCCGGATGAACTCCCTTACCAGTCAGCGACACAGGAAGTGAACATCAACTGGAGCGGAAGCGGATATGACGCCAAGCAGAATGCATTCTTCATCAATAACTGCGACTTCAAACTTTCCAAGACCGAATAAGCATGAAACCACTCAAGACAACAATCCTGTTTGCCGTCATGACTCTGGCTTCATGCGCTACAGAACAGGTCTCAGAAGCCCCCGGCACTTACCCTGCAGTAACCGGCCTGGTCACCGACCAGAGCAACAATCCTATAGAGCATATCAAGGTTACCCTCGAATGGAGCGATAACGCAGAACCCATCGAGACCTACACATCCAGTGAAGGGAAATTCAGATCCGAGATAAACATAAAGGATACCGACGGCGCACCAGTCACCATCAACCTTACATTGGAAGACATAGATGGAGAAGATAACGGAGGCATGTTCGAAACACACACGGAATCATTCCTGCTCGAAACAGAAAACACGGAAGAATCAGACAATCAGCCTATTATAGACTTGGTTTTCCACCTGAATCCCTCCACTGACGCGGAGAGCAACCCACAATCTTGACAAACTGACGATGGAAATTGGACTTGTCGCTGAAGCCCGAAGCCTCGGCGATGATGTTAAGTGACGCATCTTCATTCTCCAGAAGAAGTTTCTTTGCCTCCTCTATCCTGAGGTTAGTCCTCCACGTCCTGAAATCCACACCGACTCTTGATGAAAAATACAGATTGAGGACTTCCTTGGTCGTATTCAACTCTGCCGCAACCTGATCGCGGGTCTTGTCATACTCACAGAACTGTTTTCTTTCCACCCACTCCTCTACAGACTTATCCAGTCTGTCAAATTCCCTGTCGATGGAAAGACGAGGCTCATGCTGCTTTTCCTTCTTCTTCCTTCCGCCCGTCCTGATGGGAAAGGCACTTCCGTCAAGCACCTTATGCGCCACCGCATCCAGGACAAGTTTATGACTACCCAGAAATGAGATGAAGTTCGATGAAAGATACAGCATGTACAACAGATACCATATCGTATACAGAGACGCCACCTCCATCTTGTAATCAAGGAACCAGTACAGACACAGATACACAAGGATGAACAGGTTTGTAAGCATAGTGATCACATAGCAGAACTTCACCCACTTCAACTTATGGCTCTCATCTTCGTCATAGTAGTTCTCAAGTTCTTTGACCGAATGCTTGTAAGCCTTGTCGAAATAAACGATATAAGTGATGGACTGGATGAGAAAAGCAGTCAGGGCGACAATGCACATGAACCAGAAATAGTTCATATTCTGAGACTTATATGACTCCAGAAGCATAAATGACACTACTGCAGATACAAAGAGTCCGGGCACGAAGAGATTGTTCCTCTTATGCTTCTCCGTCTTCAGCAGGGCAATCATAGAATATGAGATGATAGAAGTCGAAAAATGCACAACGATATATATCGAAAGCATCATGAACATCTCCCAATCCCAGATGTCCTCCCTTCCGAACTGAGACATCGAATAGAACATCATGAAACTGCAGATAAGGAAACTCATCACGATAGCCATCTTGGAGTTCGTAAGTTTCACGCTATACTCGGACTGAGGTATCTTTATAAGCATGAGCAGAGCGGCAAGGACAGTAGAACCCACCCCCACGATCAACTGCACTGCAGTATCAGGATTGATATTTATAGAAATCATAATGTGTGCAATGGAAGATGCGGGCCGGGTCAGCAGCCCGCATCTTTATATATACTTTACTGATTACCAGCCAAGTACGTAAGAGAAGATGAGAGGTGCAACGATAGTCGCATCCGACTCTACGATGAAACGTGGAGTGTCGACGTCGAGTTTGCCCCATGTGATCTTCTCGTTCGGAACCGCTCCCGAATAAGAACCGTATGAGGTTGTACAGTCTGAAATCTGGCAGAAGTAAGCCCAGAGAGGAACATCAGGCCATGCAAGGTCCTGAGCCATCATAGGCACTACGCAGATAGGGAAATCACCTGCTGTACCACCACCGATCTGGAAGAAGCCTACGCCCTGTCCGCCACAGTTCTCACGATACCACTCTGTAAGGAAGATCATGGTCTCGATACCGTTCTTGATCATGTTCGGATCGAACTCGCCGCTTATACAGTGTGCCGTATAGATGTTGGCTGTAGTACAGTCCTCCCATGCAGGAACCACGATAGGAATATTCTTCTCGCATGCTGCAAGCACCCAGCTGTCCTTAGGGTCGATCTCGTAGTACTGCTCGAGAACGCCGCTGCGGAGAAGTTTGTAGATCACCTCCCATGGGAAGAGTCTCTCGCCTGTGGCCTTCATCTCGTTCCATACATCAAGAAGATGATCCTCGAGACGGCGGAATGCTTCCTCTTCAGGAATACATGTGTCGGTAACGCGGTTCATGTGCTTGTCGAGAAGTTCCTTCTCCTGTGCAGGAGTAAGGTCTCTATAGTTAGGAACCCTGTAGTAGTGGTTGTGAGCCACGAGGTTCATGATATCCTCCTCAAGGTTGTTTGCAGAGCATGACACGATCTGGATCTTGTCCTGACGGATCATCTCGGCAAGCGAAAGACCGAGTTCGGCTGTTGACATTGCGCCAGCCATGGCAAGCATCATCTTGCCACCCTTGTTCATGTGCTCGTCATATGCCTTGGCAGCGTCTACGAGAGCCGCAGAGTTGAAATGACGATAGTGATGTGTAATGAATTGTGAAATAGGTCCTTTTTCCATTTTCATCTATGATTTGGTTGTTAAAATTCCATTATATGGATCCTTATGATCTCTTTACCATATATTCTGCGAAATTACGGATTTTTTCGCTATTTTTGCAATCGTTTTTGACCGATTTTCGGCAAACTGACGACACTTGACAAATATTTTGAAACTAATATGCTGGATTTCAATACAATAGACAGGTTTGACAAAATAGCCACCCCATTCTATTATTACGACATGGACCTCTTTTACAAGACTGTGGACCATGTCGCGGAACTCGCTGAACAATACGACATAAAGGTACATTACGCGATAAAGGCCAACGTCGAGAGACGCCTTCTGGAATACATCAGTTCCAAGGGATTCGGGGCAGACTGCGTGAGCGGAAACGAAGTAATGCATGCTCACGAATGCGGTTTCCCAGGTGACAAGATCGTATACGCCGGAGTCGGAAAGAGCGACAAGGAGATATACAACGCCCTTCAGATCGGGATAGAGGCCTTCAACTGCGAGTCCCTTCAGGAGATCTACGTCATCAATGAGATGGCACACAGATACGGCGTCAAGGCAAATGTCTCAGTCCGCATCAATCCGGACATCGACGCCCACACCCACAAATACGTGACCACCGGACTCTATGAGAACAAATTCGGCATCTCCCAGCACGAGTTCGAGAAACTCATTGAAATCCTGAACAAGAGCGAGCACATCAACTTCATCGGCCTGCACTTCCACATCGGATCGCAGATCACCCGCGTGGACGAGGTCTTCGCCCTTGAGTGCAAGAGAGTCAACGAAATCGTGGCATACTTTGAGCGTCAGGGACTTACCATAAGAAACATCAACCTCGGAGGAGGTCTCGGAGTCGACTATGACGATCCTGACGGCACCCCTATCGCGGACTTCAGGACATGGTTCTCGACCATCGCAGAGAACATCGTCCGCCGTCCGGACCAGAAGGTGCATGTTGAGCCGGGACGTTCTCTCGTAGCGCAGTGCGCGACCCTCATTTCGCGCGTCCTCTTCGTGAAGAGCGGCGAGACCAAGAACTTCCTAATCATGGACGCCGGCATGAATGACCTCATCAGACCTGCCCTCTACGGTGCATACCACAAGATAGAGAACCTTTCAGCCGAGATGAGGACCTTCTTCCCTACCCATCAGGCCTACGACATCGTCGGCCCTGTCTGCGAGTCGAGTGACGTGTGGGGAGCGGGCCGCCTCCTGCCTCTGAGCGTACGCGGCGACCTCATGGCCATCCGCAGCACAGGAGCATACGGCCAGGTGATGGCGAGCAGGTACAACATGAAGGACCTCGCTCCATCGGTCTTCAGCGACCGTCTGGACGACGCACCACAGATGACCGACTATTTTGGATAAAACAATAAAATCATATGTTCGAGAATTTAAGTGAAAGACTGGAGAGATCGTTCAAGATCCTCAAAGGCGAAGGAAAGATAACCGAGATCAACATCTCGGAGGCTATGAAGGACATCCGCCGTGCCCTTCTCGACGCCGACGTAAGTTACAAGATTGCCAAGCAGTTCTGCGACGACGTCAAGAAGAAGGCCATAGGACAGAACGTCCTGACCGCTGTCAAGCCACAGCAGATGATCGTAAAGATCGTACACGACGAACTGGCAGCCCTCATGGGAAGCGAATCGTCGGACATCAACATAAAGGGCTCACCTGCAGTGGTACTCGTAGCGGGACTCAACGGTTCCGGTAAGACCACATTCTCAGGCAAACTGGCACTCAACATCAAGAGCAAGAGGGGCATGAAGGTC
>JAFVHZ010000051.1 GCA_017474265.1 Bacteroidales bacterium
CTCCCATTCTTCCGAAGGGTCGGTATCCTGCACATGCGTCTGCGCGCTCTGGTCAAGTTGCCTCTTGAGTGTCTGAATGTCATCGAGATACTCCCCGTTGATAAAGTTGTCAATGGCTTCTTGAGCCTGTGTCAGAGAGTAATATCGTTGAGCAGCGTCAAATAGTTTCGTTTCTTCTCGGTAGTAGGCATTGAACAATTCGACCATGCGCAGGCGGTCAAAGTCCTCGGTATAGTCGTTACTGTATAGTTTCGCTTTGACGAGAAAGTCTTTCAATGCCTCATAAGCGAGATCAAAGTCAGATGAACTACTATAAGGGTATGTCACCCTGATTTCGTCGTAGGTAATGACGTATCCGTTATATGCAATGGCTGATACCTCTTTCTTTGTAGTAAGGTAGCCAGTGTTGCGAGCGAATTCAATAGTGTCGTAATATGATCCGGTAAGTCCTTTCAGGCTTAGAGAGGCTGTGCCGTTAATCAACTCCCATTGGGTGCGGATGTGTACCTTCTCGCTTGTGTCGAGTACGGTGTCATCGTTGATTTTGCCCAGCATTTCTTTCAATGCTGCTGCATCTTCTGCGGCTTGATTCGCCATGCCGAGGGCTTCATTTGCCATCTCGTCATCAGTGTATTTTGACGCTAATACCCAGTGGTTGATGTCAAATTCTGCTCCTTTTGCTTTCGGCTCTATCGCTCTTAATACATCGTTGGCATAGAGAGTGCCGTATGTCGCGTTTACCCACAGGTCGCCAACCTCGTATTCATCCGCTGAGGTCGGCTGCCTTGTAAATGTCTTACGTTTGCCGTCGGCGGTATCTTGCGCCTTGGCGGCTGCGGCCAGCGCGGTCGCTGCTGTCGGGTCAACGATTTCGACCCAACAGAATTCCCCGTCCTGAATTTCCCAAGAGTATGACCTCTTGTCAAGTTTGTTTGTGAATGTGTCGTTCAGGTGGGCTTCTTTATCTTTGAGTGTTATCCACTCGGAGGCAGGGAGATTGTCATTGGTAGGGGTATATAGGCCGAAGTGCGATGTGACGGTGCCGTCAAGTTGAGTGAATATCCCGTCCAATTCCTCTTGCAGGACACCGTTGATGTATTGCTCGGCCTCCTCTGCTGCCGACAATGCTCTGTTTGCCTGCTCCTTCAACTGCTCGGCAAGCGCTTTCAGGTCATCAATAGCGGTCTTGTATTCTACCGTTGTGATGTCAATCTTGCTCAGGCGTTCGATGATTTTCTTATATTCGGCAAGTTGCTCAAAACCCTTGGAGTCAGGAGTAAACTCTATTTTTCCTCTTATGGTACCCGCCACATTCAGATCGTGGTGCAGGTTGAGGTCCTCATAAATGTTGGTAGTTTCTCTCGGCAGGCTTTCCGATGGAACAGCAGATAAGTCTTTGGCGCTTATCCATTCTCGCTGAAACTTATCCCAGTAGTGCTCATATCCGTTTGCGTTACAATAATCTCCCTCCTTGCCGCCTCGCGGATATGCTTTCCACAGGGCGGCAAGGTCAAGGAAATTACCAAGATTATTTAACTTGAGGTATTCCATTACTGCATGAGACTTGCGCTGACTTCTTTAAGTCGCATTGCGTGTTCTGTGTCTTTGAGTGTCGTTGCCACAAGTGCTGCGGCATGATAGACGGTTGCGGATTTCAACTTTTCGCAGATGTCAATATCGTCGTTTACATCAATTTTCGGCAAGGCTATGTATCGTGCCTTCTTTACCTTTACGTCCTCTCCTGAGATACAAGAGAAGAATTCAAGAGTCAGACCTACTGCTGTATGGACGATTGCAACTACTGGCTTTTCAGGGCAACCGCGTATTCCCGAATACCTGCTTGCCTGTAGAAAATACTTCGGGTGATTCTCGTTTATGGCCTCAGTTACGGCTCGGCTCCAGTCGCTCATCTGAAAGCAGATCAGCCTGAGGAAGTCGCTTGGCAGGTCAATACTGCCTTTTCCGTATCCTACCTGACCGCTATCCCAACTGATAGACTCCCCGAAATGCTTCCCTCCATCAATACCTCCGTCGAGAAGGTGATTGGGAGCATTGAGAACAACGACTCTGGTGGCATCGACAATCTTGCTGCGGATTATTTCATCAAGAGTAAGCGTGTCGATGTCACCTGTGTCAAGAAGTTGTGTGCTCACCTTGTTTTGGTCAAGGATGACACGTATTTCCTCCATTAGAGCCGTGACTGCGTATAGCATAGGAAAGGGGATTAAAGTCCGACGAATACGATTCCGTTAGCCTCTGCTGCTTCTTTGACAGCCTTCTGGCTTCTGATTTTAGTGCGACTGATTCCGAACTTGTCGCTCAGATAATCTCTTGCGTCCTCGAAGTCGGTGACATTAACCTTTGTCAAGGCAGTAGATTCTTCTTCTGTCTCTTCGTTGTTTGTCTCTTCGTTGTCGCTTCCTTCGCTTTCTGATTCATCATCGTTCTGTTCTTCGGCAGGCTGAATATCCTCTGCCTCGGGCTGGGTATCTGCCGGAGCGTCGTCCCCCTGCTGCTCCTGCTCGCCATTCTGCTCCTGCTCGCCATTCTGCTCTTCGGTCGTAGCCGGCTTTTCGGCAGGTTTCGTTGCAGGTTTAGCCGTTTTCTTAGGCTTCTTATCTTCGATTGTCTCCGCAAGGTGGAAGAGTTCCCCGAATCTGTAATGGCTCTCGATGGCTTTCTGTAGAGCCTCATCATCTGTGCGGAACGTGCTGCCGCCTCCTGTCTTTGCGGCAAATGATACACGCCTTGATTTGCCGTTCACAATCACGACGATATGTGCTACGGAGTTGGCTTTATAAACTTTAGTCATATTGGATATGCGTTATTATATTTGACAAAGGGCGGGCGCTATTGCCCGCCCCATTTCATTTGATGCAGTGGAGATTACGCCGCCTTCTTTGCAAGTCTCATTCTCGCATGTGCGTTTGCGTAACGCAGGTAGAGGCATGCTACCTCCTGAATAACGGCAGCCTGAGTGTTACGCACTCCAGCCTTCTTCAGGTCAAGAATGTTGCGCGACCAACTTACATGGGTCATCTTTGACAGATACTCAGGGTCCATCGCAAATCCGCAGTCGCTCATACCATTCGCGTCAAACAATTCGTGGTGCATTGTGAGTACCTCGCCGAAGTCAGTATCCCAACTCTTGAACTTAAGATTCCAAACTTCAACAGTGTCCTTGAGGCGGAACTTGTCGCTCTTGATCTTTGAGAATGCAGATAGCATATCGCTACCGCAGAAGAGAATCTTCCTCTTGTTGCCTCCGATACCTGTACCTACAAAGAGGTCTTTCGTGATATCTACAAGATCGTCGTCTGAAATTACGGTGCATCCTGCATCTTCATCCCATGAACCGACCTCGATGTCCTTTCCGGCCATCCACCATATACCGCCGGTAAACCATGTGGTCATGCCGTCCTTTGACACGTGGGTGATCTTATTCTTGACACCGAAGAGATATGAGTTCTCCTGAGCAAGTCGCATATCATAGATACCATCCTCTTCAAGGTCTGTGAAGTTCCACTCAACTTCCTTGTCGGCAATTCTGTCGAAGAATGACTGCTCGACCTGAATCATGAAGTTCTGACAGTACTGGATCTCGGCAGAAGGGATGTTGTTGAATCGTCCTGTCTGTACATCCAACTCTCCGCAGGCCTTACCCATTCGGACGAGAGTAGTGCCCTGAGGAATAGCAGGAAGCCAGATGGCCTGTCCGCTTCCGTCAACGTGTCCGTTTACGGCATATACGATAGGCATATTTGTCTCGGTATCCCTTCCGCATACGCAGAGTTGCAGGTCAGGAGTCTTGCCGTCTGAAGGGTATGCAACGCCCTTTTCGTTTGTGATACCCTTTACACCTACTACGCGGATTGTGTCGTCGAGGGTGAACATGTTTGCGTCATCTACAACAAGTTTCACGCTCGCGCCGGCAGACTGCTTCTCAACAGCATTGGTAAGGGTGCTGACAATCGGACGTGTGCCTACGCTGTAATACTTGACCTCGAAACTTCCGCTTGACTGTGATTTCGCAAAACGGCTAATCTGATCTACAGGTGTAGCCATCGGGCGAATCTTGGTAATCTTCGCGTCGATTTCCTTTGTGTAGAATTCCGGATCACCGTCCTGACGACCCTGTGTCTCAGTTGCGATACCGTCTGTTCCGTCGGGACCGCCGGAATTTGTTACACCGGCATCAGGCAAGTTGCTTGCGTTTGCCATGATAACACCGGAAGATGCTCCTGTCACGAAGGTAAGGAGCATGACCATGAGGCTGAGCAGGAAGTTACCTGCTTTCTTTACTTTACTCATTGCTTTGTGTTTTTGATAGTTGAACTTAAATATGTTATTGGATTTTTGTCCTCTTCTCGTTTCCTCGCTCCCAGATGTTTCCTCCGGAAGCCCTGTCTAACGCTCCCAGATTCCGCTTAGGCAGTTTACGTCCTGAGTTGTTCTTGCCGTCAAGTTGGGCGGTTCCGTCGCCTTTCTTGCCCTTGCGCAGTTTGGCTTCCACCTTGGCATTCTTGCCCTTAACCTCTCCTTCATAGCCGGCCTGCTCTACATCCGCATCATGATTTATGGCCTTGAGAGCCATGTCAAAACTTTCGGGAGAGAAGATTCCGAGTACTCCGTTTTTCATTATTGTAACAAGGAACTCCATGATGCCGTCCACCTCGTCGTCGGAAAGCCCGTTTTCCGCCTGATATTCCTCAAGGGATTTCAGTGAGGCTGTAAGGTTGGTGTTGTATTGCTCTTCGAGTTCTTTTGATTGCGCGACGCGGTCAAGGTATTCTTTGTTGGCAGCCGCAATCTCATCCAGTCTTTCAGGATCGTCGATGACATCCTTAATGTCTGTGCCGAACTGTCTTACAAGTTCAACGACAGGGTCGGCTCCATCGCGCCAGTTCTGCAGGAATGAGGAACTGCGCGGATCGCTCGTAAACAAGTCAGAGAACGCTGCTTCGCGTTTCTTCATCTCTTCCTCGCGTGATGTCCTGTCTTGAATGTCCTTGTCGTAAGCGTCGAAATCATCGTGAATTTGCCCGTAAATAGCCTCATCATCCTCGAAGTTTCCTTCGGGATGTTTTGCCTTCAGTCTGTCGAGCATTAAATCTCTTTTCGATTTAGTAGTCTGTGTTTCAGGCTGTTTCATTGTTGTTGGTGTTTGTAAATATTCTTATGCAGACAAATATAATCGCCTCAATTCGGCCTGTTCTTTTATTTATTAACCGGCGTGTGGCTAAATTTGAATTAGCAGAATTGCATGTAAATGAAGAATGTCGGGGCTATATTCGAATACGAAGAGGAACGCAACAGGGATTTGATGCGCGCCTATAAGGAGCAACTGGCTTCGCACGAAAACAAAGACCTCCAGTCTGTCCTGAATCGCGTTGTTGAAATGCCGTCCAAAAGATTTTGGGTGAGCGAGGAAAGGGCCGCGATAGTTATTTCTGAAATGATGAGAGGGAAGGGGCTGAAGGTAAAAGGGAAGGTAAAGCGAGAAATGTACAATGAGATATATCGCCGCGTGGTGGAATTGAAGAAATCTCATTCCGGAATGTCTGTGTATGATCTCACGTTCATGGTTGTAACCGGACCTGCTCCGAAGTTCTATCTTACACCTGGTTCTGCCAAAGTCATCATTCATAAGGTCAAGAAACAATGGTACGAAGAAAGGAAGCGAAGATTGCGGCACTGCTTGTGGTAGGATTGTCTCTGATCCTGTGTTTTCTTGATGTTCCGCTTGAGAAGGTTGGGATATGTCGGAACGGGTCATTCTATACCCGTATGACGTATCATTTTTTTCATGCGTCTTTGCTTCATTGGTTTGCAAACGCTTGGTGTCTGTTGTCGCTGTTCTTTATTTACGAAATGTCGCTCAGGCACATGCTGTCAGCGTATATCATAGCGTCAATAGTCCCCATGTGCCTTTTC
>JAFVHZ010000052.1 GCA_017474265.1 Bacteroidales bacterium
ATATTGCATGAGCCGTTCCAAACAAGTTGAATACGACCTTGCCACCAACGCTTTTTATGCAGGGAGTTTTTACAACAGTTTTATTTCGTCAAAAAAGTATTCAACGAATTTCTTCTCCCGAAGAAATTGATGAATATATGAAAGTGACAAGTCCGAGTATGTGATTTGTATTAGGAGCTGTGATATTCTTGTTGTTGGCAATTTTTGTTTGGAGTATTACCGGACGAATCGAAGAACAGATAGTGATAGATGGTCAAGTGAAAATACAGGAAATTGCACCGATTGAATTATTGTTAAATTAGACTTTATAAAAGTGGATTTGGGAGAAACGGAAAAGATGAAAAAACAGAAAAAGATGCCACTAAGAGATCATGTACCAATGTTCCGACCTTCTCGCCTTTTACGAGTTTCGTAAGGTTGCCTTTCTGATTCATGTCAAAGACGATGATCGGCATGTTTCCTTCGCGGCAGAGGGCGAATGCAGTCTGATCCATGACCTTCAGACGGTCCTCGATGGCCTTGTCGAAACTGAGTTCATCATACTTCACGGCATTCGGGTCCTTTTCAGGATCTGCAGTGTATACGCCGTCCACGCGGGTTCCCTTGAGAAGAGCATCTGCACCTATCTCAAGAGCGCGGAGCGCAGCACCGGAGTCTGTTGTGAAATAAGGATTGCCTGTACCGCCGGCAATAAGGGCAACTCCGCCCTTCTCCATGACAGCGACAGCATCATCCCTCATATAATAACGCGCAACCGGCATCATCGGAGTCGCCGTGAACACTTCCGCCTCCACACCTGCAGAACGGATAGCCATGGCAAGACCCAGGGAGTTGATCACTGTCGCCAGCATTCCCATCTTGTCTCCGTTGACTCTGTCAAATCCCTTTCCCACACCCTGAAGACCGCGGAAGATGTTTCCTCCACCAATCACGATGGCCACCTGAAGGCCGTTCTTTACAGCCTCTGCAACTTCCTCCGCATAAGCGGCAAGCCAGTTTTCGTCAATGCCTTTTCCGGCAGGGCCTCCAAGGCTCTCGCCGCTAAGTTTCAAAAGAACGCGTCTATATGCTCCCATAATGATTATTGTTTCATAAATCCAACAAACAAAAGTATCGAATTATTATGAAACTTCCAAGAAAGAATATATCTTTGCATGATAGAAGAGCATATTCTGACGAATATTAACTTAAAAAAGATTATAACTATTATGGCACTTTCTTCAATCACCAAGAAACTTATCATGAGTATCAGCGGTCTGTTCCTGATCGTGTTCCTCCTTCTCCACATGACCATCAACTTCCTCTCAGTGATAGATACATTCACTGGAAACTATGGTGCTGCAGAGGGACTCTTCCAGGCAGGTTGCGACATCATGGCGCTCCCTATCGTTACAATCATGGTACCGGTACTCGCTGCAGGCTTCCTCGTGCACATCATCTATGCATTCATCCTTACTTACGGCAACCTCAAGGCTCGCGGAAAAGAGCGTTATGCTGTAGCAAACAAGACAAAGGCAGAGTCATGGGCAGCAAAGAACATGCTTGTTCTCGGAGTAGTTGTTCTTGGACTCGTTGTTTTCCACCTCAATCATTTCTGGGCTGAGATGCAGCTTAAGGAGTGGATGGGCGAGCATGCCGCCAATCCATACGACCTTCTCAACGCGACATTCCAGCACTGGTGGATCGTCCTCATCTATATCGTATGGTTCATTGCTCTCGGACTTCACCTCTGTCACGGTTTCTGGAGCGCATTCCAGAGCATCGGAATGAGCAACAAGGTATGGGAAAAGAGACTCATGTACATCGGATACGCATTCGTAGCAGTGATTGTTCTCGGCTTCACAGCAACAGCAGTCAACGCATGGCTTCATGTAAACGTCCTCTGCTAACATAGACATCTACATAAGAAAGACCCCGGAAGCAAGTATTCGACTTCCGGGGTCTTTGCTTATTTCTTATCTACCTGCCGTGACAGGTCCTGCATATATCGGACAAGTTCAATAGTATTATTGATACCCAGTTTCTTGAATATATTGTTCTTATGGGTTTCGACTGTTCTCTGGGATATATTTAGTTCATAAGCGATTTCCTTGCTTATAAGGCCTTGCGCACATAATTCGGCAATTTTCAATTCTCTTTTTGTAAGCCTGATTTCAGACATGTCAGATGGACCTGAAACAACAGAGATGATTTCCTGACTCACATCATGCGGAATCTTTGATCTTGCAATTGCAAGAAGACGATCCTTTTCCAGTCCTGCCTTGACCAGCACCGCATTCCTTGCCTCCATTGCATTCGCTGCCTTGTTCTTCATTACAACAAGTACAGCAGCCGCAACTGTGAGAGCAATGAGAAGCAGGATTGCAATACCTGCCCATAGAAGCCTTGTTCTCAACAATTCATTGACCTGATCCTTCTTTAAGGTCTCGTACTTCACATTGAATGCCTGCATCAGTTCTGCAGTCTTATCGCTGTTCAGACGAGCCTGCAGTTCGACGTAACGTTCCAGGTGTACTATCGCACGCTCTTGATTATCGTGCCTAAGGAGTTGCCACAGATCTTTTCTTGCCCGAGACTCTATGTAAATGTTATCTGTATTCCTACACACATCAAGACACTCGTCCAATGCAGCCAGCGCTCTGTTTTCATCACCTTCATGTATAGCAATCTCGCCGACCTGAGCCAAAGCAATCGCAAGCGAATTCAGGCTGTTCCCTTCGCGAAAGACAGGAATAGCGCTTTCGATTTCCTTTCCTGCTTCAGCATAGCGCCCCATTTCCATTAACACCGCACCTTTCTGACTCCGGCGTACTGCCACCTTTGCAGTCCTGTTGTCAAGACTATCCAGACAAAGAGCCTCATCGGCAAAATACAAGGCCTGTTCCACTTCGCCAAGTTTAAGATAGATTTCCGAAGCCACGCCGTAGCGTATTGCCAGATACGCACTCCTGTCCAGTCCCTTCTCAATCTCAATTGCTTCGTCAATGTACTTTCTGGCCACTTCAGGTTCACCATATGTCATATATAGGCCCGCAATATTGTTAAGGGAAGAACTTATATTCTCCATATCACCGCTCTGACGGTCCATTGTCAGACATTCTTCCGCATATCCTATGGCTGCGGGCAGGTTTCCTTGAAGTCGGGCAACAGCACTTGCGAGACTGAGGCAGTCCGCTCGGAGGACGCCATCAGAAAGACCTTCTCCAAGAACAGATTCTATGCAGAATTGCGACAGATTCAGAAGACTCACACCATAGGCCCAATCGGCAAACAAATAGTCTGCTCCGGTTTCAACATCATCAGGATAATACTCCCCGGCCTTCAGACGACAATCCACAAAAACCGAATCCAATACATCTTCCGTACAATAAGAAGAATACATACTCTCAGGAATATCCTTGATCAGAAACAGAAAAGCATATAGCAGGTACATATGACGAATTTTAATACAAAGTTTATATTATTTATGATATTATCCTTATTCCAAAACTACGAAAATATACTTAAAAGTCTTAATTTGGCTGCTGAATGTAATGAGTTTCGCTTGTTTATTCTTTAATTTTGAACTAATATAACCACAATATTTGTGATAACATCAAAAATACAGCATAATATGGAAATGACATTTAAATCGGCCATGAAAAATGTTTCTGTTATCCTGACATGCATATGGATGACATTGACAGGGTGCACAAAAGAGCCGGCACCCATTACTGTCAATTCTGTTACATTGAGTCCGACCGCTATGACTCTTGCAGAAGGAGAGAGCCAGACCCTGACAGCGACGATAGCACCATCGAATGCTGAAAACAAGAACGTGACATGGAGCACCAGCGATGCGGCTATAGCCACTGTCTCTAACGGAAAGGTCACCGCTGTGAAGGCAGGAAAGGCCACCATTACGGTTACCACTGAGGACGGAGCAAAGACCGCAAAATGCGAGGTGACTGTCAACGCTAAGACCTTCCCTGTGACTGGAGTTTCGCTCGACAAGACTGCACACGAGATGACAGAGGGTGAAGAGATCACTCTCACAGCGACGGTCAACCCGGAAAACGCCACCAACAAGAATGTGACATGGAGCACCAGCGATGCGGCGATAGCGACCGTCACAAACGGAAAGGTCACCGCTGTGAAGGCAGGAAAGGCCACCATCACGGTCACCACTGAGGACGGAGCAAAGACCGCAAAATGCGAGGTGACAGTCATGGCAAAGACTTTCCCTGTAACCGGAGTGTCCCTCGACAAGACAGCACACGAGATGACTGAGGGTGAAGAGATCACACTCACGGCGACGGTCAACCCTGACAATGCCACAAACAAGAACGTGACATGGACATCCAGCAACACCGAGGTCGCTACGGTCTCTAACGGAAAGGTCACCGCGGTGAAGGCTGGAAAAGCCACAATCACGGTCACCACAGAGGACGGTGGAAAGACCGCAACATGCGAGGTGACAGTCAAGGCTAATAGCATAAGTACCGAGGTAGACGATGGAAATCTGAACTATGGAGAGGCAGGCGGAGCCGGAGACAACATAGATGAGGAAAATGACATATATGACGGAGGTTCATTCTAATAAAAGACAAATCATGAAAAAATCTGTTCTTTTCAGCATGATTGCTGTTGCAGCAACAGCAGTCTGCAGTTGCCAGAAAGACAACTTCACTCCTTCTCAGGATAATGCGAAAAAGACCCATCTGGTAACATTGAATGCATCTGATCCAGAAACAAGAACCTCTGTTGTTGCAGTACCCGGAGGATATCTCAGCACCTGGAGTGCCGGAGACTATATCTACCTGTTGGAGTATAATCCTGATGCGGAACAATACAACGAAATATCAGAATACCAATCCAGCGAACTGCAGGAATCTGACATAGTGAACGGAAAGGCTTCGTTTACTGTAGAACTGGAAACTGACGATCCTTCCGGAACTACTTATGAATATATCGCCACTTATGGCCCATATCCTTATTACTATATCAACTATTGGGAAAATGCAGAAGACGAAAATTACCTGTATTGGGCACAGCGCTTCGATTATACCGGAGAATACATCGCACCACATATGCTGATAGACCTCCGATTCGAAGAATACCAGTGTCCTTCCGCAGAGTCGTTTGACCCATATGCTGATGTGATGGTGTCTAAGCAGGTGGAAACCACTGGCCAGTTGAAAGATGCTCTTACGCTGAAGTTCGCAAGACTGGGAACGATTGTCAAAATCACTTTGACCGGCCTGCAGGAATACGATGGCAAAGCAATAATGAGAGCAGAATTCATTGCCGGCCAGAGTTTCAGCAAGAGCCTTGATATCCTATATGACTATAAACTGGAGAAGTATGTCCACTCGGAAATGATCATGCCTTCGGAATATGGAGGAGACATGCCTATGGAACAGACCAGATTTACCGTCGAACCTCATGATGTATTTGTCAAGGAGGATGGAACCGCCGACCTGTGGATGAGGGTATACTCCGGCGAACTTACTGACAATTTCAGTATCGCTCTCAGTATAGAAGACGAAGAACATGGAGAACTTCTGCTTAAAAGAAGCGTTGACCTCACAACTGAAGGCAAGACGATTGAATTCAACGAAGGCGGCATGACCGTATTCTCTGTCGGAGGATGGAATATTGCCGACATCGATGGAGTATACTGCGAGCCTGTAGTCAACGAAGCCATGAACGGATTCACGGCGACATGGGAAGCAGTTGAAAATGCGGTCGGATATGACTGCTACCTCAGCGGATACGCTGGAGAATTCGACGAAAATGGAGAACCTGAAATCAAATATGAAGACACGCCACTGACACCGGTGGATAATGGAGACGGAACCTGGTCTGTTACGGTTGCCGACGGACTTGAACCAATGAACTACATCCTCCATATCAAGCCGGTTCCTGCAGAGGGACACTGTCTGATATATGATGAATACAGCATTTTCGAAATGAAGATCGGTCTTCCTGAGGTCTGGTATTTCTACCATGACAACTTCGGTCGCAACGGCTGTTACGAATCTGTTGAAGGAACAGACAATGAATACATCATTCCTTTCAGCCCGGGAGTTGTAAGGTTCCAGAATATCTGGAGATACTATGACGAGGCTTGGCAGGCTCTTAAGGCGAACGATGCGTGGTTCATGTATTCTACTGAGCCTTTGAAGAAGATGCACTCGATAGAACTGTATTCAAAGAATGACAGCCACCTCAACTTCAAGGTATACGCATCCAGCACTCCAAATGAGCATACCAAGGAACTTGAAGGAGTTGTTGTTGAAACAAGTGAGATCAATGTACCGGGCGCATATGTCGCAACCCACAAGAAGGTAAGATATACGTTCCCTGAGGATGAGACCTACCAGTATTATACTATTTGCGGAGAATCGACTGGAATAATAATGACCAGCCAGGTGACTTATGTCTACTATTTCAAGTAATAGGACATCTAAGTAGGAACTATTCGATATCTATTCTTTGGACTTCATCGACGCCAGGAATGGCGGCTATGGAGTCCATTGCTGTCTGAAGTTCGCGCATCGAATGGACGGCAAAATCTATCGTGCATATTCCGATATTGTCGACGGTCTCAGTTCTGAGACCTAGCATTGACAGGCATAGTTTCTCCGTGATGCAGTCTACAAGGTCACTCAGAAGATGATAGCGGTCTATGGCCCTTATGCTGATGCGGACCGGATAGAGGAAATCCGGATTTTCTTCAAAGTCCACGGCAACGATCGAATCTCCGTTCTGAGACGCCAGTCGGATTGCCGTAGGGCAATTCCTTTTATGCACCTGCACAGGATACCCCGGCCGCCTGAAGCCGATGACCTCATCTCCAGGAAGAGGATGGCAGTTAGGGCATCGGTCATATACCGGTATAGGCATATGTGAAAGATATGAACTTATGAACTTGCGGGCCTTGTAAGTAGACACATGATTGATCCAGTCAGGCTGAGGCTCGGTGCTGTCATCAGTTCCTATTTCCACGCAGTCTCCTCTGCGGAGGACCGTCTTCACAGAAGCGAGACGCCCGTTGATGCGTGCATAATGGGCATGTTCGCCGATATGGCTATGGATTTCAAAAGCAAAGTCCAGGGCTGTGGCACCCTTTGGAAGGATGATTCCGCGTCCCTTTGGCGTGAAGACCATGATGTCATCATAATAGAAGGATGACGTTACTCCTTCCATGAAATCAAGACCTTCTTCGTGGTCCGCCACTTCCTTCAGGATTTCATTGAACTTGTTCAGCCACGACTTGATGTTCTCGTCTGTACGCTCTGCGGCACAGCCCAGACGACCGTTACGTACCATTCTTTCAGATGAGATATGGATTTCCTCCCATACTCCTCTGTCGTTGAGGACACGGAACTGAAAACTCTGGTAGCCGTTCTCTTTTGGCGCATCTATGTAGTTGGACACACTTCCCGGACGTTCCTTGAAAAAGTCTGTAAGGGCAGAATATATCTGAAGGCTCGTATCCTTTTCCGACATGTTTGCGGAGTTGCTATATATCACGCGGATATAATATTTTGTATCCACGTGTGCAAAATCACATCCGCGGGCATGCATCTTCATCCATATGCTGTATGGCTTGCGGTAACGGACTTCGGTCCGGGCCTCTATTCCACGTTCAGCCAGAATATATTCGATTTTGCCAGTGAATGCCTCTATCTGAGGACGCAATCCTTCGAACTCGTCCGCCAGAAGTTTTTCCAGCATCGCATACTCTCGCGGGCAACGATATTGAAACGAAAGGTTCTCCAGTTCTGTCTTGACATGATAAAGTCCCAGACGGTTGGCAAGAGGCGCATAGAAATAGTCTGTCTCTCCGGCAATCTTCATCTGCTTGTCAGGACGCATGCTGCTGAGCGTGCGCATATTGTGGAGACGGTCCGCGAGTTTGATCAGAAGTGCCCGGACATCATACTGCATGGATGCAAGAATCTGACGGAAATTATCTATCTGCTTGGACTGCACGTATTTCTCCTTCTTCTCCTTGGTCACCACACCAACCAGGAAAGCGACTTCGTCTCCGAAACGCTCCCTGACATCCTCTATCGTATACGGAGTATCTTCAACGACATCATGCAGAAAGGCTGCAATCACTGGATCCGCACCTAACTCCAATTCTTCAGCCACTATACGGGCCACGTTTACAGGGTGGATGATATACGGTTCGCCGGACTTGCGTTTCTGGGGACGGTGAGCCTCACGGGCAAATTCAAAGGCAGCGCGGATGCGCGCCATGTCCTCTGCATCCTCCTTCTTCTCAAGGAAATGAAACAGGTCATCTGCCATGCCCTGAATCATGATGTCATAGTTCGTTTCCATAGATCGTCCTGAAATTTGCGGATAAAGAGTCAAATTTAGGAAAAATATTTCATATCTGAGCCGCTACGGGCAGAGTCTTGTCACGCAGCCATGCGGCGGTACGTGGAGGAAGAAGCGGAGCGAGAGTGCGGTAGACATGGTCGTTGTACTCGTTCAGCCAGTTCAGTTCTTCATGTGTCATAAGTTCCGGAACGACGGCAGCAGTGTCAAAATGGCAACAGGTAAGAGTCTCTAAATCAAGCCATTCACCGAACTCACTCACCCCGGCCTCACGGCAGAGGACTATATTTTCATGACGTATGCCATGCATTCCTTCACGATACAGTCCCGGCTCGTTGGATGTCACCATGCCCGGGAGAAGCGGCTGCGGATTGTACTGATATCTTATGGACTGAGGTCCTTCATGAACACAGAGATAATAGCCTATGCCATGGCCTGTTCCGTGTCCGAAATTACGTCTTGCACGCCAGAGAGGCATTCTGGCAATGGCGTCGATCTGGCATCCGGCCGTTCCGCGTGGGAACACCGCCATTGAAAGATCTATCATACCCTTAAGCACCAGGGTGTAGTCTTCCTTTTCAAGAGGCGTACATTCACCCATGGCAACCGTCCTTGTGATATCTGTCGTTCCGGTAAGATACTGCCCTCCGGAATCCACCAGATAAAGGCCTTCCGGACGGATCACGGCTGAGCCTTCGCATGGAGTGGAGTAATGCGGCAGTGCAGCAGACGGACCATAGGCGGAAATGTTCTCGAAACTGTTACCTCTGTAGCCAGGTATTTCAGACCTGAAAGATGTCAGTTTCTCCGAAGCCTCCCATTCTGTCACTTCTCTTCCGGTAGCGACCTCTTCCTCCAGCCAATGCAGGAAACACTCCATCGCCACACCGTCATCTATATATGACTGACGAAGATTCTCTATTTCCGAATCCGTCTTAACAGCCTTCTTGAGGATCACCGGTGATGTTCCCGTCACGACAGAGTCCACCGGATACGAGTCGCATATATAGTTATAAAGATGATGGTTCAGGGTGGCCGGGTCTACAAAAATCCTCACAGGATCATGTTCTTTCGTAAAGTCGGATACGGCAAAGAAGACAGCGTCATAGTCTTCCACCTCCACATTATCCATAGCCAGTTCACTGAAACTGTCCAGAGTGTCCGGATCCAGTTCTCCGTCAAGGCCAGCCTTTCTCACAAACCATTTCACATTCTCTTGAGACACAAGAAGATACGATATCACAAGAGGATTATAGTCGATGTCACTTCCCCTGACATTCAGCATCCACGCAATCTCATCGAGAGATGTAAGAAGCACTCTGTCGACACCTTCAAGAAGCATCCACTTCCTGAGCCATGATATCTTCTCGCTCCGAGGGATGCCACCGAAACACTCCACATCCAGAGTGGTCACCGGAGTCACAGGAATCAGAGGACGACCCTCCCATAGTTCTTCCAGCAGATCAGGAGCATCCACCACCAGGCCGCCGTCATCCAAGGCATCGGAAATCTCCCTGACGGCACTGACATTCCAGCAAAGTCCGTCCAATGCCACCGTACGGGCTCTTCCCGAAAGCCATTCGGGAATGCCTACGGCACCGGGAACACGGGTCTTATGCAACTCGACACCGGTACCTTCCAACTGAGTGAGCGCCTGTATGAAGTATCTGGAATCCGTCCACAGTCCGGCATGATCAGCGGTGACCACAAGGTCTCCGGCCTCTCCGGTAAAGCCTGTCAGAAATTCCACCTGCTTCCATCTTGCTGCAGGATATTCGCTGCTGTGTGGATCCGACCCGCTGAGGACGACAGCGTCCCAGCCGTTCCGGTCCATCAAAGCCCTGAGGGCCTGGATTCTCTCGGAATGAATGTTTACCATATGTATATGCTATCTCTCTTCTCTGAATCGGAATGAATATAGGTCACAAAGTGATTTTCCATCAGTCTCACTGCGGAAAACGAAATAAAGGGCATGCTTGCCTTTTGCCTTGCCGAAATCCACCTTTGTCTGCATCTCAGTCATCTCCTGAGGCATTGAGGAATCAAGTTTCAGAGTTCCTGCCACCTTTCCGCCCCTGCTTTCATACGGACTGTCAAGCATGATGACGAGTTCTCCGTCCTGGCCTCCCGGCACCATGAGGAATTCCAGAACAAGATCGTCGCACTTGCGGGTCTTGTCCAGATTGAAATACTTGTAGCCGACGATAGAGCCTGCCGTATTGTTCACGACCGGAGAATCCGGAATCTTCTGGTTGAAAGGTCCGGCAAATGACTCAGTATCAAGATATGTTGCCTTCAGATACGATCCCGAGAAATGGTAGTTCGGATATGTGGCAAATGACTGTACAGGACCTGTCACATGGCATGCAATGCCGGCAGGAGTATTCACGAACGGATCAAGTCCTTCAGTTGCAAAACCTTCCGATGTCACTTCCCCTTCAGAAATATACACCTTTCCTCCTGGCCCTTTCTCGACCTTGACCTCTATAGGAGCGACCATTGCCTGACGGCAGTATTCGTTCAGGCCGGCCTGCCTGTGATAGAACACCCACCACTTTCCGTTGATTTCGCATATGCTTCCGTGCGTGTTTCCCGAGGGGTAGGCGGTACGGACGACATTGCCCTGTTCGTCAACACCTCTTGCGCGGCCGTCAATGATGGTGCCGCCGTATGTATAAGGTCCGAGAGGGTGGTCTCCGTATGCATATGCCAGAGTGAAATTGCTTGAAGGTAGACCGAATTCACCTTCATTTGTCCAGCGGCTGTATACAAACACATACTTATCCTCGATCTTGCGGAGGGAAGATGCCTCGAAAAATCTGAAAACTTCGTCTTCGAGATTGCTCGGCACCAGATTGACTATTTCCGTTCCGGCCTTGACTGTCGCCATAGTCACAGGATCAAGTTCCGCAGCCCATGACTTTTCAAATCCCCAATAGCCGTACACACGTCCGTCATCATCGACAAACACTGCAGGGTCGAAGCCCAGAACGCCTTCAGTCCTCTTAGGGTCATCCTTGCTCCAGTTGAACACCTCGAACGGCCCGTCAGGACGTAATGACCTGGCCATCATGCTGTTTCGTCCGCCGGCCTGAGTGTTCGGATACAGATAATATACCTTCCGTCCGTTCTCCACCCTTTCTGCCACATCGGGAGCAAAAAGCACGTCTCCCTCACCGGAAGCATTAAGAAGATTTCCGTCACGGTCATAGACAGACTTGAAGATGATTCCGTCATAACGCCAGTTGCACAGGTCATCTACAGGAGCGGACCACACTACCTGTTCTCTTCCACAATAACTCTCCTTAAGGGAATCATGGGATCCGTAGATATAGACACGGTATTCTCCAGGTCTGTCCGGATCCTCGAACACGTAAGGTTCGCCATCAGGAATATGCTCCCAAAGGGGAAGATAAGGATTCTGTGCTGATGCATTGAATGAGCCGGCAAAAATGACGGCAAGCAGCCCAAGGACTGTCTCTTTTCTCAAGAATTTCATAATATGTTCCGTTTAGATGTACAATTATACGGAATTTTCCTGACAAACAGGAATATTATTTTCAGACCAGAGAAGAGATGATGGCGTCAGATACGAAGAAACGGGATTCGGGGATACGGAGCGTACCGAAAGAAGTACGGACAATGTCGCCGGAAGACAGATGCTGTTCCAGACGGGTTGCATCACAATGTCTCAGAAGGTATTCTTCTGCGAGACCTTCAGACGTGCGCAATCCAAGCATGACTCTTTCAAGAACCACCTGCCCTTCTGTCAGTTCTTCACCTTCACTCACGGACAGAGGATCCGCGACATATGCATGAAGGTCCTGAGCGTTCCATCTTCGGACCGGCTTTCCGGAGTCTGACACGGCCAGACTATGCGCTCCCGGGCCAAGACCCAGATATGGAACATGCTTCCAATATGCACTGTTGTGACGGGCCTCATATCCCGGCAGGGCGAAGTTGGATATTTCATAATGGTGGTAACCGGCCCCTCCCAGCACATCGCAAAGAATATCATACTGACCTCGACATAAATCTTCCGATGCCTCGGTCCATAATCCCCGTTCCACCAGTCCGGCAAGGGCACTTCCCGGCTCCACGGACAACTGATAAGAAGACACATGTTTTGGAAGAACACCCTTTGAAGATATGTCCAAGGTTCTTTTCAGGGTATCACGCCAGACGGCATCCGATAACTGCGGCAGCCCGAATATAAGATCGATACTGATGTTTTCAAAGCCGGCATCCTCAAGTATTCCATATGCCACCCTGGCAGCAGCGGCATCGTGACGCCGGTTCATGAAACGCAGGATGTCATCATCAAACGACTGCACACCCATGCTGATACGGTTCACCCCTAGTTCAAGAAGCCCTTCAGCGTAGGCCCGACCCTTTTCAACGATATCCTCCGGATTGACTTCTATCGTGAACTCGTCATACGGACCGCCATGACCTCTCGACCGGAACACATCAAGCAGACGTGCGAACGTAGAAAGAGGCAGCACCGATGGGGTGCCGCCTCCTATATACAATGTATCCACTTCGTCCGAAATCTCCTCCGAACGCGCCACAGCCTCCTTGCTCAGAGCATCTGCAAAAGACTCGAAAAGAACGGTCTGACGAGCTGCGTCTTCGGTTTTCTGACATCTTGGGGCGACCTCTGAATAGAAGTCGCAATAAGTGCAGAAACTCCTGCAGAAGGGGATGTGGACATATATCATGCTACCTTAGCATAAGTTCGGCAGAGCCGAGCAGAGACTGTTCAGTATAAGCCTCAACAGTATAGATGCCCTTTACATATTCGGAAATCTCATTGAGATAGATGCTGAGTTCAACCTCCTTGCCCTGATAGTCCACCTCACGTGATGCCGAGCAGATCATAGGTTCGCCGTTTACCTCGAAAGTTCTCTGTGTGCTGTTGGTGAGAAGGATTCCATCCGGTCCCTTGACTCTGATGTATACCCTTACAGGTCCCTTAGGTGCAAGGTCGTTCTCTACCAGACTGAGGGTAGTCATGAGTCTTACCACCCTGCTGCTGCGGTCTGTCACCTTGTCGGAAGCATTATATGCCTCGATCCTCATGCCTCGCGCCTTGATCACAGATCCTGCTGCCACCTGACCGGTAAGGTTCTCTACGGTCTTGCTGAGTTCCTCCTGCTTTTTCCTGCTTTCTGCGGCCTCGCGACGTGCAGCGGCAGCATCAGCAGTAAGTTTCTTGTTAAGTGTATTGAGAGAGTCGATCTGGGTGATATAACTTCTCATGATGCTCCTGAGTGTTCCCAGTTCCTTTTCATACTGACGGATCTTGCTACGGTTTGTAGCCTCTGTCTTCTTGATCCTCTCGATAAGTTGTGAAACCTCTTCACGAGACGAGTCCAACTGTGAGTTTATTGAGTCATAATCAGAAGAAAGCGATGCGTAATCGTTCTGGAGATCGATCATCTGCGCGGTAAGTTCCTCCTTTTCCAAGGTAAGGTCCTTCACCAGAGATGATTTCTGATACCAGATATAGGCTAGAGCACCTGCCAGCACGACAGCGACTACAGCAAGTGCATACATGATTTTTTTCAAATTGTTGTCTTCCATGTCCCTTGGGTTTTAATATGTGGCTGCAAAGATAGCAAAATATCGGATTTTTCGTATATTTGTATGGTGTTCACGGAACCTTCAATGTTTTACCTGCAAAATCAAAGCCATGAAATATTTCATCCGAGCAGTCAAATACTTTGTATATTTCGCCCTCATCACCACGTTGATCGTGCTTGCCCTCGTCCTGATAGGAGCTGTCGAAGGTGACATAAATTCGATTTTTGAAGGCGGATACAACGCTTTGTGGAAAATGGCATTGTTCTTTGCACTGGTTGCCGCCGTATACCCAAAATTCGGATTCATAAGCCGCAGGCTGGAAACGCAGACAGAATGGGACACGATGCGCTCCAAGGCCATCCGTTTCTTCTCGGAACGCCGTTACATACTGGAGACGGAAGCAGAGGACCAGGTGACATTCAGGCGCAAGGACCTCGCAAGCAGGATAACGAAAATGGGAGAGGACAGGATAACCCTGAGCAGGACTGAAGAAGGATATGTACTTGAGGGGCTCAGAAAGGACATCATCCTGTACGCCACCGCACTTGAGGACAATTAGTCCCCGTTGAGCATCTTTGCAGCCTCACACAGGGCTGAATAGAAATCCTCACCGAAATAACGCTCTATAGGTTCGCGTAAGAATTCATATACGCGGACCTTTTCCTTTTTACCCTTGGCGAATGCATCCTGACAGATATGCCATCTATGGAGGTTCAGGGCCCTCATGCCGTTGCTCAGTCGGGTGATACGGATCGGGTAGAGCCAGCAGGAGATCGGCTTGCGGAAGTCGCCCTTGCCCTGAAACCAGCACCTTTCCATCGAACAGAAGCAGTTGCCGTCCTCATCAAAGAGAGTGTAAGCACATTCCTCGCTGCCGGGGACAAGAGGAGTCACCATGTCACCGTCCATATCTATTTCATAAAAGCCCTTGGAAGCGACTGCAGCCCTGCCCTCATCAGACATTATCGGAGAAAATATATGATAGTTCTTCTCTATTGCTTCGGCTTCACACTCTTCCATCGGGGCACCGCTGTCACCAATGACACAGCAGCATCCCTTGCATTTTTCATAATCGCATGCAAAATATTCCGTGAGGACCTCCTCTGACACGAGGCAGTCGTCTATCTCGATAATTGTTCCGTGATACATATCAGTTTCTGCTTATTATATATTCCACCTTGCTTCCGTCATTGAGGGCGGAAAGGATGGCCCTCACCTTGTCCGGCGTGACGGATGATATCTTAGATTCATAATTGGTGGTGAAATCCTTGCCCGCAAGATATCTGCGGGAAATGACATTCAGCCAATAGAAAGGATCCTTCATATCCAGAGCCATACGGCCTTTCAACTGCTGCTTGAACGCTGCAATCTCCGCATCAGGAACCGGAGTCTCCGAAATGGATTCGAGAGCATCCCTGACTATTTCCAAAGCCTTGATAGGGCCTGTCGGCTCAGTATAGGAAGAGAATCCCATAGGAGACGCCTCATTCAGAGACATCCTTATTTCGAAACGTTCGTTAGGATAAATCCTGCATTCGCTGCTGAGAGTAAGATACATGCCTGTATCGATTATAGCCTCGGAAAGATGCTTCTGAAGCACCATCGCCGCGATTTCGGCAGCCATATGATTATCCATAGAAAGTGGCATAGGTGCAGACATGAATATATCTACACAATCACTCTCTCCGGGAACGGTATATGTCGACCATCCCGATATCGGCTGATACCGAACAAGAGGACGCCTGAATGCCTTCTCCGTAGTCCTGAATCCCCCGACGTTCTCTAACAAGATCTTCTTCAGTTCAGCCTCATCCATGTCACCAAGCAGAATCAGCACCCCGTCATTGTTCTTCTCCGA
This sequence comes from Bacteroidales bacterium, assembly GCA_017474265.1. Taxonomy (GTDB): domain Bacteria; phylum Bacteroidota; class Bacteroidia; order Bacteroidales; family UBA932; genus Cryptobacteroides. The sequence goes on from JAFVHZ010000052.1 coordinate 15,779, forward strand.
CAGTCCGGCAAAATACTTGTCAGCCTTTGTTCCCAGACTGTCAGGAATGTCTGCAAGTCCTCTTACAGCAGAATACCTGTAGTCGGGACACATTATGCTGTCTATCACAGCAACCCTTTCCTGCCGCGTACCTCTGGCGGCAAGATGCTCCAGGCGCAGACAATCCGCATGATAATCATAAGCATCCTGGTCTGGAGTCCTTTCATTTATTACAGCAAGAAGGGCATGCATCATCTGCCGTGCCTTTTCCTTCGGAGCATATCCGCTGAGCATCATGTAGGACAGCCCGACATATGACTCCATGGAAATGCCTTCCCTGTTCAGCATCTTTACGAAATCCTCGCCGGTCATCTCGCCTACCCGGCCAAGAAGAAAATAGTCAGAGATATATCCTCCTTCACCATGCTCCAGATCGGGAATCGAACCATAACCGCCGTTACGGGCAAGATTATAATAAAGGCGCCCTCGGGTCTCCATCTTCCGGTATACTACCGTCATCCCGTTGGAAAAAGACCACACCTGACCCTTGGACATAGGATCCGGTTTTGTCGTCTTTATTTTCAGTTTCGGGACAACAGATTCCACTAGAGGAATATCTGCAACAGAAAAGGTCTGTCTCGCAAGGGTATCTTTTGGAGAATGCCAAGCGTCGGCAAAAACAGCCTTCACCGAATCCACGTCCATTTCCACATCATATGTCAATGTCATGTTCCTTTCCGGATCAAGCAGAGCGGATGAAATGCCGTTGAAAAGACGAAGTTCGGTTGTATCGGCGAGTCTGCGAGATGCCAGAAAATCCACCTTGGCCTTCAAGGAGGAAAGACTTCCGTTGTACAGAAAGGCTGTCATGCACTTGTCCACATAAGACGAATTGCTTCTGACAGGCTTGCTGGATGCCTCATGTACCAGATCCGTGCATATCCGCTTTACCCTGGCAAGATCATCAGCCGATGTATGGCCGGCATCCACCCGGGACAGGACATCCGAAAGCGACATGAGAGCATCATTGAAATGCTCCGGACTCACTGTAAGGGAAACGGTAAAACTCTCGTCATCAGCCGACTGGACACTTGACACGAAGCCACAGGAAACATCAGCCACAGGAATGCCCTTGGACCTCAAGGATGCAAAGACCTGTTCTTCCACGACCATACCTAGTTCTGCAAGAAACATTTCATAAATAGTCGGCTGTACGGTATTCATATATTCATATGGCATCCTGGCCGAACGCCATGTCACGGAGACTTCCGCAAGCCCCGGCCTTGATGACGGACGTTGCACAAACTCCGCAGAATCCCTCGACTCCCACACATATTGGACACGAGGAGCGGATTCTGTCGAAGGAGTCATCATCGACAGAATCTGCAACTTATACTCCACCGCAGCGGCATCAATATCTCCGGAGACAATAACCGCCTGGTCAGAAGGAGAATACCACTCCCGCATGAAAGGATCATCGGCAGTACTCACACGATCTATCACGTCCATCAGCACAAGAAGGGTGGAATCCAAGGTGGACGGCTTGTCGAGAAGCACATCACGGAAACGGAACTCCGTCGCGTTTTCTGAGACATTGACAAAACCTTCCCTACCCGGAATCACGCCATGGGATGTGACGTAATCCTGAAGAGATGGAGCCAGACAGCGCGGAAGACGATAAAGGGCCTTGCGCGCTGTCTCAACGACCCTTTCCGACAATGTGTCGGGAATATTTCCAATACCGGTCTTCTGGACCAGAGCAAAATCCGCCACTCCTTTTATGCTCGGATTCGAAACCAGGTAATACTGAGTTCCGTTTGGCAGCCGACCTGTCTTTATTGCCGGATCTGCAGGTAGTACGGGAAGGTCCTGAGCATAGGCAAATACCGATATGCCTAGCCATAAAAGCACTGAAATTATATGTTTAAGTCGTAATATCATCACATTTAGGTTGTCTTTTGCAAAATTAAAACAAAATTTTCCTATTTTTGCATTTCTAGGACTTATTGTGCAATTAATTAATAAAACTACAATAATTATTATGAAGAAGATTTTCCTTTTGATTACTGCTGCTGTCGTATCAGCAGGTATCATGTCTGCACAGGACATCAATCAGGCTACAGAGAACTACAACAACGGAGCGATGGAACTTGACATGGGTAACAAGGAGGCTGCTCTTACTTGTTTCCAGACAGCCCTTACAATGGCTGAAGCCCTCGGAGACGAAGGTGCTGAACTCGCTGCAAACTGCAAGAACATCATTCCTAACGTAATGCTTTCATTGGCAAAGGACTTCATAAAGGCTGACAATTTCGACGGTGCTGTAGAGCAACTTAACAAGACCGCTGAGGCCGCCGAACTCTACGGTGCTCCAGAAACCGCTGCAGAGGCTAAGGATATGATTCCTACAGTATACCTTTCAAAGGGCAACGGCCTTCTCAAGGCTAAGGATGTGGCTGGCGCTACTGCTGCTTTCCAGCAGGTTCTCGCCCTTGACCCGACAAACGGAATGGCATCTCTCCTTCTCGGACAGGCTCTTACCGCCCAGGGAAAGGTGGCTGAGGCTGAGGCTGCATATCTTCAGGCAGCAGAGAACGGTCAGGAGACCAACGCAAAGAAGCAACTTTCAAAAATGTATCTCAAACTCGCTCAGGCCGCTCTCAAAGGCAAGAAGTCTCAGGATGCATATGACCATGCAGTAAAGGCAAACTCTTTCATTGAGGATGCCAATGCATACAAGATCGCAGCAAGCGCAGCACAGCAACTCGGCAAGAATGCTGACTGCATCGCAAACTATGAGAAATACCTTGAGATGAAGCCTAACGCAAAGGACGCTGCAGGTGTGAAGTTCACCATCGGTGCTCTCTATCAGCAGACAGGCAACAAGGCTAAGGCCAAGGAGTTCTATCAGATGGTCGTAAACGACCCTCAGTACGGTGCATCTGCTCAGGAGCAGCTCAAGACTCTCTAATTCATGATGCAACTTGAACTGCTTGCTCCGGCAAGAGATATCCAGATCGGCATCGCAGCAATAGACTGCGGTGCCGATGCTGTGTATATCGCGGGGCCTCAGTTCGGTGCAAGACAAGCGGCAGGAAACACTGTCGAAGACATAAGGGAACTCTGTTCCTATGCTCATAAATTCGGTGCCAGGATATTCGTAACCCTGAACACCATACTTTACGATGATGAACTGGAAGACGCCTATCGTCTCATGCTGGATGTCCAGGACGCCGGAGCCGATGCGATCATCGTACAGGACATGGCCATCATTGAGATGGCAAGAAACGGCATCGGCAATATGCGGCAGGAAATCCGCATAGCCCTGCATGCATCCACACAATGCGCCATCCGCACACCGGAGCAGGCGCGGTTTCTAGAAAACCTGGGCTTTTCGCGTCTGATTCTGGAAAGAGGACTTTCTCTGGACCAGATACGCGCCATACGCAACGCTGTCACATGCGAACTGGAATTCTTTGTACATGGCGCCATATGCGTATGCTACAGCGGCCAATGCTATCTTTCCGAAAGAATTGCAGGAAGGAGTGCCAACAGAGGGGCCTGCATCCAGGCATGCAGGTCCAGATACGACCTTGCGGATGCATCAGGAAAGGTCCTTGTAAAGGACAAGGCTCTCCTGTCGCTCAAAGACTACAATCTGAAGAACCGCCTTGCAGAACTCGCTGAAGCAGGGATAACATCCTTCAAGATAGAAGGAAGACTGAAGAACGCGTCATATGTGAAGAATGTCGTCAGAGACTACTCCATTGCTCTTGACGAAATTGTCAGGAAATATCCGGACCTTTACCAGAGGGAGTCATTCGGATCCGTTTCCGGAGGCTTTGTGCCAGACACGGCAAAAACATTCAACAGAGGATACACAGAACTTTACATTGACGGCCAAAGAGGGAAATGGGCCAGTCCGGATGCTGCAAAATCAATGGGCGAACATATCGGAGATGTCGTATCGTCCAACAGCAGCACTGTCATCATACACCCCTCACACAAATCCCTGGTACTCAATAATGGAGACGGATTTTCATTCGTTGCCAAAGATGGGAGCATAACCGGTTTCCGCGGAGACGTATGCGAAGGCTTCTCCATCCGCAGCAGGAATCTGCCAGCCATATACAAGGGTGCCCGGCTATACAGAAACATAAATGCCGCATTTGAAAAGGAACTGGAAAGGCAGGCCTGCACAAGAGAGATAAACGTGACAGTCTATATGGAGGTTCTTCGTATTGAGGGTCATTGGAACCTTAAAGCGACGGCACTCAGCGAAGACGGACGTAAGGTCATTTCCATCCATGACGCAGGAGACCAGGCCGCCAACAACCGCGAACGCATGATCGGAATGATTGAAAGTCAGATAGGCAAGACGATTGGACACTACAGGTTCCATGTCGACAGGATTGAATATTCAGACGATCTGCCTTTCATGAGCGCATCATTCCTCAACAATGTAAGACGGGAGATTGCAGACAGGCTCAATGGCATCCCGTGCAATAAAAAGGACATCCTCCGGAGAGAAATAAAAGATCTATCGGAAAGGGGATTCTGCAAAGATCCGAAGAATGTCCCTTATTCATCAAATGTATCCAATGCATTGGCAGAAAAGATCTATATTGAAAGCGGCGCGGAAACAATCGAGCCGGCTTATGAACTCTGTCATAAAAAAGATGCAGAACTGATGCGTACCCGTTACTGCATCCGTTACGAACTGGGGATGTGCCCTAAGCACCACAGATGCAAGGATACCGGTCCTCTATTCCTTCTGAACAATGGTCAGAAGTTTGCTCTCGGATTTGACTGCCGCAATTGTGAAATGACTCTGAGCGAAGTCTGATTACAGAATCTCAAAAGTGAGTTCCACATCACCGAAAGTCCATTTTTCACCATTATACCTCTCAAACCAGGAATTCGCCAGTTCGCCACGCCAGACAATCTCGTCACGCGTCTTGATCGGAAGCGTAACTTCAACTCCATAACTCTTTCCTGCAACAAAGACCTTGGCCTTTGCCGTCCAATCTGTCTGCGTACCTCCGTCATCCTCCGTGATCATGAAGGCGCAGGATGTCATCTGTTCCGACCAATCTGACATAAGGACTGCATTGAAGGGCCGAGGTTCGCCCAGATGCTTCCTTTTGACCACAATCATGAAATCTGTCACCAACGGATTGTATAGACGCAGTTCCGCCTCTGTCGATGCCGTAAAATCATCCACATAACCGATCTTGACGAAAAACTCGGATGCACCAGCAAACCATGAGTCATAATTCCTGTTCATCGTGAAATCCTTCAGAACAAGAGTGCGCACAGGTTTGTCCGACCTGGTCGCAGGACTCTTACCAGAGGGATTGACAACGATGGCTCCTCCTCCTTCTCCCCAATCCGGATCCTCCCTCCTCAACATCTCAAGCGACGTGTAGCCTGCATCCGAATTCCTGTTCACTACCCACACCGGCTCTTGCATTGCCATCTCCTCATCGACCACCACTTCCTCTGTCCTGCAGGAGCCATCATCATCAACGACAAATCTGTATCCTATATTATTATGTGCCCCATCTTCAGGGTCGAATGTAACCACCGGGAATGTGCTGCCGTCCCAATCCTCCGAGAACGGCCAGTAAATCTGTACGTCAGAATCTGACAAAGCCTTGAGAAAGTCGTCCGGATCCATGCCCGACACCTTGGTTCCAGGCCGCGATCGCACCTGAGCCTCTATCAGTTCACGCAACGGAGCAACATATGTACCCGACGATTTGACCGAACTGTCCCCGACTCCGCTTCCTGGACTGGCAAAAAGATTCTTCATCGTATACTCTTCATCATATCCGTTTACGGAAGATGACGAGACGGCATCATGCACCTCCAGCAGATGGGAACTCTTCAAAGGGACGCATGCAAGTATTTGAGCGACTTCTTCAAGCCCTACATATCCTGTACTGTCCGTATCATCGACATGCTTGCCGATGTCATCATCCAGCACCTCACATGAAACGAAAACGCCCGCAACAAAAACGGAAAACAAAAGACAACCATACTTCTTCATAATCTTCAACTTTTACTTCTGCAAAGTTCCGAAGGATTATCCGTGTAACGAAAAAGTATGCGGATAATTTAAAAAATCGCCCTTGGAAGCACTTCCAAAGGCGATTTGACAACCAAAATTTGTTTGATTTTTGCAAAAAATCAAACAAATTTCCTATCCATCTATAGAACAAATGTGCCACATTCCGGTATTTCTATCTTGACCTTTACCTTCATGGCGCGAAATAATTTTGACAGATTGGACAGAGTTATGTTATGTCCTTTTTCTATTCGGCAGATCTGAGCCCTTTGTACGCCTACCATTGCTCCTAGTTCTTCCTGAGTCATGTTTTTTGACAACCGCACCTTTTTTATTGCCTCACCGATATACAATTGCTCCAGTTCGGAATCATATTCATCACGAGCCATGGAGCCTGTCTTTCCTATAAGCAGATCTTCTGCTGTTTCTATCCTATAGCATTTCATGTTTCTGTTCCTTTTTTCCTCTAAAATATTCATTCCGTATTTCTATAGCCCTCTTCAATTCCTTTGCAGGTATCTTTGAAGTCTTTTTCACTACTCCATGAGTTACAACTACGACTTTCCCTTCTTCCTTATCCCAAAATGCAAAAAGCCTGTAATGAACATTCCTCCACAATGTCCTGAATTCCCATATCTCATCTGTAAGTTTCTTGAATAATTCAGAATCTTGAACTATTTCCGCCTTTCGGATATTATAAAGAATCTTCTGTCTGGCCCCCATATCCTGACTCTTTAAAAACGACAAGACTTCTTCCGTAAGAATTGTATCAAACAATCTTATTGAGTTTCCATATTGTGTATTATCCATTGCAAATATAACACCTGTTTCTAAAAATGTAAACAAAAATTAAAAAAAATAATGGCAGGCATAATTTCCTTCTACAAAGTTCCGAAGGATTATCCGTGTAACGAAAAAGTATGCGGATAATTTAAAAAATCGCCCTTGGAAGCACTTCCAAAGGCGATTTGACAACAAAAATTTGTTTGATTTTTGCAAAAAATCAAACAAATTTCCTATCTGCTGAACACGACATAACGGTCTTTTTCGGCAAGATCCTTAATGATTGTTACGGAAGAGAATCCGGCTGAACGGAAGACATCTGCAGTCTGCTGCCCCAAGGCCTCATTGATCTCCACCATGCCGAAACCTTCCGGCTTAAGCAGAATCCTCGCCCAATCAGCGACCGCCCTATAGAACAGAAGAGGATCGTCATCGGGTACGAACAAGGCAAGATGGGGTTCATGGTCCAGAACATTGGCACGCATGAGGGCCTTTTCCTTGTCCATGACATATGGAGGATTGCTGACTATGATGTCGAACTGACAAAGGGAAGGCTCAGGATGACAAAGGAAGGAGTCTGGAGAAGATAAGACATCAGCCTTCAGAAATTTAGGAGGCAAGGCCCCGGTACGGTTCATCTCCTCAGCAAAGTCCTGTGCTGAGGCCACAGCGAGTGCTCCGTCGGAAATATCCACGGCAGTCACTTCAGCACCAGGCATCTCCAGCGCAAGCGTCCACGCGATGCATCCGCTTCCCGTACACATATCCAGAAGACGCATTTTATTATGCCTCTTGTTGTCAGTGGATATTGCTTTGCGGGACATGCCACCCCCGGCTAGGAGGTGTCTGCACAGAAATTCAGTCTCCGGACGGGGAATAAGAACATCAGGAGTCACGCGGAAACGACGTCCATAGAAATCCGCATGACCTGTAACATATTGAAGAGGCTCCCCTGAAACCATCCTGCCGAATGCCGCCATGACGGTCTCCGCATCGGAATCCGGCACTTCGTACCGAGGCTCCACGATATGAGTATGCCGCCTCGTCCCTATACTCTGCTCCAGAAACGCATAGACCATCTCCCGCGCCTCCCTCTCAGGATACACCTCACGCAACATGCCTGTTGCCTCCTGTATCAATTCAGAAAGTAGCATAACAATACTTTCAACAGATGTCTTGTTTCCGATTAATGTAGGAGACATGCCACCCCCGGCTAGGGGGTGCCTCCCGTAGGGAGGTGGGGGTCTCCGGAATTAACGGAAACAGAACAGACAATTAAAGAATCATGAATTCTCTATGACAGTCGTAAGGAAATCGGTCATAGACAGACCTGCCGCACGGACCATCTGCGGCACGAGAGAGGCCGAAGTCATGCCCGGAATCGTATTGACCTCAAGGAAATAAAGTCCCTCCTCGGTACTGATATAGTCGACCCGCACAAGACCGGAACATCCGAGATGCGCATATATCTTCTTCGAAGTCTCCTGGATCTCATCCCTCAACGCATCAGGGATATGAGCCGGACAGATCTCCCTGCTATGTCCGTTGTACTTGGCCTCATAATCGAAGAACTCATTGTCTGTAAGAATCTCTATCACAGGCAGAGCAACATTCTCCGTGCCGTTGAAATACACCGCACATGTCAGTTCACGACCATTTATAGCGGCCTCAGCCATCACAGTCTTTCCCTCAGAGAAAGCATACTCCATAGCGTTGTCGAAATCCTCCACGGTCTTCACCTTGGTCACACCGAAACTGCTGCCGCCGTCCGTAGGCTTCACAAACATCGGCAATCCCAATCTCTCCACAGCCTTGGACGCAAGACCGGGATCCTGCTCTCCCTTTCTGATGAAGATGTCGTCTGCACACTTCACGAAATCGACATCCTTCAGGTAACTTTTGCATGAGAACTTGTCAAAGGTAATAGCCGCCACAAAAGCATCACAACCGCTGTGCGGAACCCCGACCATCTCCAGATAACCCTGCATCAGACCATTCTCGCCCGGAGTGCCGTGCTGCATTATATATGCATAATCGAACTTGACCTTATCTCCCTCAAGAACAACTGAAAAATCTGTCTTGTCCACTACCGGACGCTCTTCCTCGGGTATCAGAACCCTCTCTGCACCATTTCTGCGGTACGCCACAAGTGACCACTTGCCGAAACGCGCAAACATCTCATACACATCATATCTTGTCCCATCTATCTGGGATGCGGTAAACTCACCGCTGCGCACCGACACCTCCCACTCCGAAGAGTCGCTGCCATATATCACCACTACTGACTTCATATCATCATTCAAAAAAGTATTCTTCTTCATCCTCCGCCTTTACGGAAGCATCCGCATCGCTGCCGTCACAGTTAAGTTCCAGAGAAATTCCCGGAGGAGCAATGAACCTGTCTGTTTCATAAACCCCAAGGGTTCCGTCCTCCAGAACCTTCTTCATGAAGATTCCCCATATAGGCAGAGCCATGTTGGATCCTCCACCGAGAGACAGAGACTCGAAATGCACCTGACGGTCTTCCGCTCCGACCCAGACACCGGCGGTAAGGGACGGCGTGTAGCCGATGAACCAGCCATCTGACTGATCGTTGGTCGTACCTGTCTTTCCTGCAATCTCACCCCTCAGACCATACTTCGCACGAAGCCTGATACCGGTACCGCTGTTGACGACTCCCTGCATCAGATTTGCCATGAGGTATGCAGTATAATCACTGATAGCCTCCTTCTTCTTATTGCTGAACTCACTCAGGACATTGCCCATGCTGTCCTCTATCCTGGTCACGAATATCGGCTCCACGAACACTCCCTTCGAAGGGAAGGTGTTATATGCGGAAACCATTTCATATACGGAAATATCGGCAGAACCTACACAAAGAGGGTTGACGGCATCGAGGTAGCATCCTATACCCATCTTTCGCATCATCTCCACCATGGCCTCAGGTCCGTACTGCTTCATAAGGTAGGCGGAAATGTTGTTCGAACTCTTGGTAAGCCCCCACTTCAGAGTGACCGTCTGGCCGATCCATTCGTCCTTGTCGGTACTCTTCGGAGTCCATGTGGTGTCGCCCACCATGAAGGTCTGCGGCACATTCACGACCTTGTCGCATGGCGTCATTCCTTCCTGCATGGCCAATGTATAAAGGAAAGGCTTGATGGTAGACCCGACCTGACGCTTTCCCTGACGCACATTGTCATATTTGAAATAACGGTAGTTCGGTCCGCCCACATATGCCTTTATGTGCCCTGTGTTAGGTTCTATGGCCATAAAGGCCGCGCGAAGATGACCCTTGTAATACTTTATGGAGTCATCCGGAGTCATGACAGTATCGATATATCCCTTCCTGTTCCAAGAGAACAGGCGCATCTTGACCGGCTCGGAGAAACTCTTCACGATCTCACTCTCAGATGCTCCGTTATTCTTCATGATACGATAACGGTCACTCCATCTGCGGGCCTGCTTCATAAGCTGGTCTATGGTCTTCTGATCCACATCGCTCGCAAAAGGCTTCTTCCTGTTCCACTTCAGATGACGGTCAAAAGATTTCTGAAGATCCTTTCCAAGATGCTCGGCTACGGCTTCTTCCGCATATTTCTGCATCTTGTAGTTGATGGTAGTGTAGATGCGGAGGCCGTCTCTGTCAAGGTTGTACTTCGAACCGTCGGCCTTCGTATTCTTGTTAAGCCATCCATAAAGTCCGTCATCGGCCCAAAGAAGGGAGTCGACGACATAATCCTCATACTGGGCATAAGAAGATCTTTTCGGCTGCTTGGCATTCATCGTACGACGAAGCATATCCCTGAAATATGGTCCCACTCCGGCATTGTGGTCCTGAACCTGATAAGACAGCGTGATAGGTATCTGCTGGATGGAGTCGCACTCGGCCTTGGTCAGGAATCCGTTCTGTTCCATGCGGGATATCACAAGGTTCCTTCGGGCAAGGGACTTGTCAGGATTGAGGGCAGGATTGTACCTTGTAGGCTTGTTCACCATACCCACCAGAGTGGCAGCCTCCTCGACCGTCAGGTCTATAGGTGCCTTTCCGAAGAATGTCTGTGCAGCAGCCTTGATGCCATATGCATTACTGCCGAAGAAGACCTGATTCATGTACATGTTCATGATCTCGTCCTTGGTGTAACTGCGCTCCAACTTGACTGCAGTGACCCACTCCTTCAGTTTGATCCACACCATCTTCATGATGGAGACGCCAGGAATCCTGCTGCTGACATCCTCACGCGGATATAGGGTCTTGGCCAACTGCTGGGTGATAGTACTTCCTCCTCCCTGACTTGAACTTCCTCCCAAGACTGTCTTTACAAGCACACGGGCGAGACTTTCGAAGTCAATTCCGGAATGCTTATAGAATCGCGAATCCTCGGTAGCGACTGCAGCGTGAACAAGATTAGGGGAAAGTTCGTCATAACTCACATACGAACGGTTCTCTATATGAAAAGTAGTGAGGATCTCTCCGTCCTCGGCAATCACCTGGGTCGCAAGTTTGCTGTCGGGATTCTCCAGGTCCTCGAATGAAGGAATGTCAGCAAAGAGCCATACTGCGGCAAACAGCAGCATCACGGCGGCGATTCCTGATCCGAACAGAATCCAGAACCACTTGATGATTTTCTTTTTCAGTGTCTCTTTCATATTTTTCGTTCCAATTTCTTCACATTATTGTCACCGTAGGTGACCTTTCTATATTTAAGTTTCAAACTTACAAAAATAACAACAAAATTTGGAAAATTGCCCGAAAAGTGCCTTACTTTGCACTTTCTTTTGAAACCGCATACGAAAAACCGATGCGGACCAACAAATACAATAGAAGGAACAGAGCATGAAGGAAGGAAAGAATCTGGTAATCGTCGAGTCTCCGGGAAAGATCAAGAAGATCCAGGATGCACTCGGAAAGGAAAATTTCATAGTCAAGGCCAGCATGGGTCATATCAGAGACCTTGACGAAAGCGGACTCAGCATTGATGTAAAAAACGGCTTCAAGCCTGAATATGTAATACCTGCAGACAAGAAAAAGGTCGTAGCCGACCTAAAGAAGGAAGCAAAAAGCGCTTCGGCGGTATGGCTTGCATCCGATGCCGACCGAGAGGGAGAGGCCATTTCATGGCATCTCTTCGAGACTCTCGGACTTAAGAAAGAAAATACAAAACGCATTGTTTTCCAAGAGATTACAGACACGGCCATCCAGAACGCCATCAAGAATCCACGCGAAATCGACATGAATCTTGTCAACGCCCAGCAGGCTCGTCGTGTACTCGACCGTCTGGTAGGTTTCGAACTGTCACCTGTACTGTGGAGAAAGATCCAGCCGAAACTCTCGGCCGGACGTGTACAGTCCGTGGCATTGAGGCTCATAGTAGACCGCGAAAGGGAAATCCTTTCCTTCAATAATGAAGCATATTATAAGGTAGAGGCAGTCTTCCATCCCGAAGGTACTCCTGAAAACACTCTGGTCAAGGCGACTCTGGATACACGTTTCCCTGACCTGGAAAGCGCTCAGTCCTTCCTTGAGAAATGCATCGGCGCCAACTTCTCTATCTGTGACATCAACGAAAAGGAGGGAAACAGGTTCCCCGCAGCACCATTCACGACTTCAACCCTTCAGCAGGAGGCAGCACGCAAACTGAGGATGTCCGTAAGCCAGACCATGAGCATCGCCCAGCGTCTTTATGAAAGCGGATACATCACATACATGCGTACCGACTCGACCAACCTTTCCGCCCTCGCTCTCGGCACCGCCAAGAAATTCATCTGCGACAACTTCGGAGAGGAATACTCGAAGCCACGCCAGTACAAGACCAAGTCCAAGGGCGCTCAGGAAGCACACGAGGCCATACGTCCTACCTTCATCGGCAACACATCGATAGAGGGCACTCCTCAGGAAAAGAAACTTTACGAACTGATCTGGAAGCGTACCGTAGCATCCCAGATGGCTGATGCGCGCGTCCTCAGGACGGACATAAAGGTGGCATCGGACAAAAGCAGCGAAAGATTCAACGTTCAGGCGACTCAGGTCCTCTTCGACGGATTCCTGAAACTCTACATCGAGAGTACGGACGATCCGCAGCAGGACGACGAAGCCGTGATCCTTCCGGAAATGCACATCGGAGACGTGATGACCCAACAGGAAATCAAGGCCGAATGCAAATTCACTGCTGCACCTTCAAGATACACTGACGCATCTCTCATCAAGAAACTTGAGGAACTTGAGATCGGACGTCCTTCAACCTATTCACCGACCATCACCACTTTGACAAAGGCAAGGGGATATGTAGTGAAGGGAGACAAGCCAGGTGAAAAGCACACAGTCACAAACCTTACATTGAAGAACGGCAAGATAAAGTCCTCTACAAAATCCGAGACAGTCGGTGCAGAAAAAGGAAGGCTTCTTCCACAGGATATCGGCATGATAGTCACCGACTTCCTCGTCAAGAACTTCGAATCCATACTCGACTACGGCTTTACAGCGAACGTCGAAAAGGATTTCGACCAGATCGCTGAAGGCGAACTCGTCTGGAACAAGGTCATCTCCGATTTCTATGGATCCTTCCATACCAAGGTGGAGGAGACTCTCAGCAACAGGGAATACAGCAATGTAAGCCGCGAGATAGGTGTCGACCCGAAAGACGGACAACTTCTTGTCGCACGTTTCGGCCAGTACGGTCCTTATGTCCAGAAGGGCGAAGGAGAGAGCAAGCAGTATGCTAGTCTCGCTCCAGGACAACTCATCGAAAGCATTACCCTTGAAGAAGCCCTCAGACTTTTCGAACTGCCTCGCACGATCGGACAACACAAAGGCATCGATATCATCTGCACAAAAGGAAGGTTCGGACCATATATCAAATACGGGGACAAGAACATCTCACTGCCTCGTGGCACGGATCCTCTGAAAGTCGACCTTGATACCTGCATCGGACTCATTGAAGACTCCCTCAACAAGAAGACAGGCGGCATCATCGCCGAATTCAAGGATAGCGACATACAGGTTATAGATGGTAACTACGGACCGTATATAAAGCATGCCGGCAGCAACTATAAGATCCCGAAAGGAACGGACCCTGCTATGCTTACAGAAGATAAGTGCAAGGAGATAATCGAAAACTCCGAACCTACAGGACGTAAGAAAAGACGCAAATAATATTATAAACTGTAAATTTCTGACCGCGATTTTTTGACATTTTCAATTTTGTCATTAAATTCGCGGTCAGAAACGTTATAAAATTCATCCCCATGTCATCAACAAACTATCAGATTGACCACATCGACCAGAAAATCCTGTCGTTTCTGGTCAAGAATGCAAGAATGCCTTTTCTGGAGATTGCACGTGAGTGCAATGTATCCGGAGCAGCGATTCACCAGAGGGTGAAGAGACTCGAAGCCAACGGAGTCATCACAGGTTCACGTCTTCTTGTCAAGCCTCAGGCGCTCGGACTTAACGTATGTGCTTATGTGAGTGTATCCCTTTCCGAGGCGAACAAGTATCCGGAAGTCATAGAGTCATTCAAGAAGATCTCAGAAGTGGTCGAGTGTCATTTCGTGACAGGAAAGCATAACCTTCTGATCAAACTCTATTGCTTTGACCATGACCACCTTATGCAGGTGCTCCTCAACACTATCCAGAAGATTCCATACGTTCAGCAGACCGAGACCCAGATATCTCTTGACCAGGCTATAGAGCGTCAGGTATGGGTGAAGGAGTATCAGAACACCAGTTTCTCGGCAAGCGTCAAGAAGAAAAAGAAGGAAGCGAAATAATGGCCCGGGCGAGAAGAAGATCGTCCTGAGTCGTAATCTTTATATTGAACCTCTCCCCAGTAATGAAGGAGAGGTTTTTTCCGTATTTCTCCACTACGGAACCGTCGTCAGTGAAGGAGGTTTCATATGGCTGACGATATGCTGCCTTTATGGTTTCGGAATGAAAGACCTGCGGGGTCTGTACACCATAAAGAAGGGACCGGTCCACATTGCATCCGGGCATTGCCACCAGTCCGTCTGTGCCTTTCTCCAGCATCTTCATGGTATCCACACAAGGCACCACAGGAATAAGCGCATCTGTAGTCTCCGCCTTTGCGAACATGTCGCGCACCAGTACCGGACTGACTAGAGGACGGACTCCGTCATGTACTGCCACAAGGGCTCCTTCCGGGACTTTATCCAGAGCGTTTCTTACTGAATGAAAGCGTGTTATGCCTCCTTTGACCAGAACCTGCGGGCAATCAAAATTATTCTTCAGACAATATTTCTTCCAGTAATCCATGTGATCCTGCGGCAGCACAGTTATCACCTTGATGTCCGGACATGCCTCCAGAAAGAGCTCTATCGTCCTGTGGAGTATGGCTTTTCCGTCAAGTTCAATGAACTGCTTAGGCAGGGATGCGCCCATTCTGGTGCCGCTTCCGGCAGCCATTACAATCACATATTTCCTTCTTTCCATACGTCTGAATTTGTTTTCACAAAAATAATAAGTTTGTTTTGATTTTTATCAGGGATATATGAGAGTTTTTTTGTAATTTTACGGCCTATTTTGTTAATCAGAAAAAACGGTAATAAAAATATGGCATTTTCATTCTTGACACAGGAGATTGCGATGGACCTCGGAACGGCCAACACCGTCATTTTCCAGAACGACCAGATCGTACTGGACGAGCCGAGCATCGTCGCCATCGACAACAATACAGGCAAGGCGATCGCCCTCGGACAGAAGGCGAAACTCATGCAGGAGCGTGAGAATCCGGGCATCAAGACAGTACGTCCGATGAAGGACGGTGTGATTGCCGACTTCAACGCGGCGGAGATGATGATCCGCGGCTTCATCAAGCAGGTGAACAGCAAGCGCAGG
>JAFVHZ010000053.1 GCA_017474265.1 Bacteroidales bacterium
AGGGAGGAAGATGGAATTACCGTTAGGACCAGTAAATCTGTAACCTGCAACTCCGTCAACCTCTGTCCACTCTTTCTTGCAGAGTGAGAAGAGTTCCTCAAAATCAGCAGCAGTCGGGAGGGTTGCCTTGCCTTCTGTAACATTGAATGCGAGATCCGCAACAGTCTTATATGTATCAGCAGAAGCATAATCTGCAGGATTGATGCTGGTCATGACGCCATTGAGGTCACCGAAACCGAACAATCCTCCGAGTTCCGACTCAGTAGCGGCACCCACATTATACTTAGCCCATTTTACAGAAAGGCCGAGGTCAACGAGATCGTTGTCAAGATCGAAAGTCTGTGAAGCAGTAGTGAAAGACTCCACATCTCCATATACGACACCTGAGCCGAGATCGAGGTAAGCCACATAACTGTACTCTGTATCAGGAAGGAGGCCCTTGCGGGTAAGAGCGTACTCAGCAGCCAACTCCTTTGCCGCCATATTCACACCTGCACGTACCTTCTCAACTTCTGATGAAGCAGAGATAAGGATACCGCAGACAGCACCTTCAGGAGCATCTGTCACAGTACCTCCGAGGACAGCGGAATTGGCACCCACCTCAGCGGCAGCCTTGGTCACCACCTTTGCATTGGTAGTGACGAGGCTCTTCACCTCACCTTTGTAATAGACCTTGCCCTGAAGACGCACATATGCCTGATAATATACGGTCACATTGGTCTGAAGACCGGTAAGGGTTGCGGTAAACGCATTTCCGTCATATGAAGCGGTCACACTTTCAGTAAGTGCATCAGCAGAATAGCCATAGTAGAAGGCTGTCATGTATGACGCTGCCGCCATTCCGTCAAGACCTTCGACTGTACCGTGCAGAGTCGCAGAAGTGGCTGTCACATCTGCAGAACCCGTAACAACTGAAGATTCGTTGAGAATCGGTTCAGTAGGGATGTTCAACGGCTCTTCCACGCAGGAAGCAAGAGAGAATCCTGCGACAAGAGAGAGAAGTCCCAAAAATATCTTGTTTCTCATATTATTCAAATATTACACTATTACTGAATGGTATGGATTTCAACAGAAAGCACTTCTGTAGTCACCTGAGAAGCATCTATTGCACCATCTGCATCGACAGGACCTACAACATCCTCTGCAAGGAGACATACCGAAATACATGAGGTTCCTTCGAAATTGGCTGTAGCCCCCGTATTGTTTACAAGTTCAATAGTATGTTCCGTCGCAGAAGTAGAGACATCAATTGCAGTAGCATGTGCAAAGACATCCGCTCCCCAGCAGTTCACAATGAGGTTGTCACTGATTGCAAGTTTTGTTGTGGTAACACCTTCATTCCACTCAAGACCTTCCACCTTGAACTTTATCACCATCTTCTGATTCTTCTTCAGTTTTGCCTTGGTGATGTCGATCATCGGTGTTCCGCCCCAAGGATTGTAAAGGTCGAAACGGTACTGATATGCATTATTGTTAGTCTCGAAATATGGACTTATCACAGAATTGTCAACCACAAGAGCCACAGGACCGCTCTCAGATGAGATAGGCTTGATGGTGAGGTTAGCGCAGAGATACTTGTTTACAGTACCGGTAGCGTCTGTTCCTGCAGGAACACCAAGGACAACGACTGCATCGTCTGCAGAGACCTTCATCACAGTGAACTCAGTACCTTTCACTTCGACTGTGGTGTAGTCGTTTGAGGCTGAAAGAAGGGTAACCTCATCAGCGAATACCATCTTGTTGCCCTCCACGGTGAAGGTTGTGGTCACAGCACCTACTGTGCATGAGTATTCTCCTGCCTTGGAAGTTGTTGCAAGCGTCATTTCAAAATCGTCTGCACCTGTGAATGCAGGAGTCCAGTTTGCACTGTAGTCATCCACGCTGTCGAATCCGTTTGACTCCCATGCACCTGTAGCCTCGTTCCACCACATCCAGTCATAAGGAGCGTCTCCGTTCATGAGGTAAGTGGTAGCGGTTGCCTGATAGTATGCTCCTGATCCGGAAATAGTGAAAAGGTCTGTCGCAAGGTCCTCATACTCAGGCTCAGCAACAGGGATGGTAGTAAGGAGTCCGGACTCTTCCTTAGGAAGGATGGAAGGATCTGCTGCCGCCTCAGCAGAGATGAAGTTCCATACGAGCCACCATGGTCCTTCAGAGTTGGTACGCATAGTTGCAATCTGGAGAAGATATGGAGTACACTCAATGATGTTGAGGTTCATAGTGTAGTTCTCGCATACAGAGTCGAAACTTGCATTATGAAGAGAATAGCAGTTCTCGAAAGTGAGGAGAGGCTGCTTAGGATTCGACACATTGAGGACGAATTTTCCTTTCATCAATGTACCTCCGTTCGCATCGTTACGGAACACTTCAGCAGTACATCCGTCAGTTGCAGAAAGACCGAAGGTCATGTAAGAATCCATATACGGGTCAGATGCTGGGATGAGCCAGTCCTGGAATCCAGGATCCCAGTTAGGAGTCCAGTTGTCGCTTCCGAACAGAAGGTCCTTCATACCTGAACCGTCGTTCTTCACATCGTCAGGACTCATATACATCACAGGACCTGTACAGCGTCCGATACCGTAGTTGGCGTTCATAGGGATCCACTTGCGTGATGATTCCACACCGCCGGCAAGGTTGGACCAGATCTCGTCACTAAGCATACCGAAGTCATTTTCGGTAACTTCGAAAGAATAAGGAGCGCCATACACAGGACCGGCATCTGTCAGGATACCGAATGTAACTTCATACGTTCCTGCAAAAGGAAGATCTATCTTCATTGTTGACGACTGGGAACGACCCTGAGGAGTCTCCCAGAGCGCTACAGCACCTTCAATCAGAGACTGAAGAGTGACGGTATTACCGTCCACGGTTACCTTATAGGCGATGTCGTGCACCAGGTCATCAGACACATAGGTCGCCTCGCCAAGGCTGTGCTCCTCAGGCAGACATGCGCTCACCATGAAAAGGAGGCATGCTGCTATCGGATATATCAATGACTTGAATTTCATAATATTCTATATTATTAAGTTACATCTTATTTCCAACCGTCGTTCTGGGTGTATACGTTTCCAGAAAGAGTGATCTGGTTGTCAGGAATGCGGCAGAGGCCCTTTGTCGCCTTGATTCTGTCGGCAGAAATGGTCACTACGTCTTCCTTGTTTCCACTCAGTACTGTCCATGTACCTGCAATCTCGGATGCTGCATAGTCTACGCCCTGACGAAGAAGGTCCCAATAACGGAGTCCTTCACCCATGAACTCGCGATGACGCTCTGCGACAACGGCCTCGTTCGAGTATGTCACATCAGCAAGACCGGCACGCTTGCGCACCTGGTTCATATATGTAGCGTCCTGCTTGAGTTCGGTATTGTATTCTACTGCAGTGACTTCTGAGAGTGCTGCGAATTTCTCTGCAACATCCTCGACTGCGAGATCTTCAGGGAAGGTCAGGACATGCCATCTGTGGAGGTTGTGCTGTCTTTCCGCTGCAGTAC
>JAFVHZ010000054.1 GCA_017474265.1 Bacteroidales bacterium
CTATTCAATGATACGCCTTACAAACGTCCAGGAACAGAGTTTCCATATGGAGCGGAACGGCGAACGACAGGTCATCAAGACAAAGGTGATCGATTTCAGTGGCAAGCATCTTGAGGATGTCGGTTTTGAAGCAGTTGCAGGCTCTTTTGATGATGTCATCGACTATATGGCTTTGGCTGTGAGCGAGAGGGTTGCAAAGAAATTCGGGCTTGAGGTCGGAATGAGGCTCAACTGGGAGACCCAGCCATGTTCTGTAGCAGTGATATTCAAGGATATGTCTGAGAACTCTCATTTCGGAGACCTTGAGATTCTGAGGAATATCGGAGAGAAAGGTATAGACGACGTATCGGAATGGGGCTACAATTATTTCATAAAGGTTTATGACCCTGAAGCGATTGAGACTATAGAAGAACAGATGTTCACAGTGACTGCAGAATATTATAGTGACCTCATTCTCAAAGACGTATCTTCACTTGAAGAGGTGGGAATGACTCAGAAAGAGGTAGATGACCTTATAAAGGAATTGGTTGAACGGAGCAGGCCTCATCTGATTCCGATCGAAGACCTTTATTTCACTGACGAAATAAACATGATTCTGGAGCAAGGAAACCGCACAACGACCATCATCCTCCTGATAGTCGCAATCCTGATAGTCGGCATTGCTTTCATCAACTACATAAACTTCTTCTTTGCGCAGATTCCTGAGCGCATCAGGGTTGTCAACACAAAGAAGGTGCTCGGATGCACACGTCGCGAACTTATCATCAGCACGGTTACTGAAAGTGTGGCACTTATCGCCTTTGCACTTGTACTGGCATCTGTATTCGTCATGATGTTCAATATGAGTCAGTTGACCCATCTCATCAGCACGTCATGCGCTTTCAGTGCCAATGTCGGCATGACGATACTGACCGTGATGACCGCTATTGCCATTTCAATGGTGTCGAGCCTGTACCCCGCGTTCTACATCACCTCATTCGAGCCTGCCTTGGTTCTCAAGGGTTCATTCAGCGGCACTAAGACAGGTCAGAGGCTTAGATATGTCCTTATCGGACTTCAGTTCATAATATCTACAGTGCTCATCATCAGTTCGGCATTCATCAGTCTCCAACGCAGGTATATGGTCAATTTCGATATGGGATTCGACAAGGAACAGTTGCTATATGTCCATGCGGGAGAATATATAGGAGCCAACGCAGACGCTGTCGAGGACAGGCTCAAGACCGACCCTCAGATTCTGGATGTCACATGGGCAGCAGGAAACCTGCTCGCTTCTGAGAGAATGGGCTGGGGACGTGACTTCAAAGGCAAGAGCATCACCTTCCAATGCTACCCCGTGGCATACGACTTCCTGGAATTCATGAAAATCGACATAACTGAAGGCAGGACCTTCAGCAGATCTGACCACAACTCCGAAAACGGCGTATTCATATTCAATGAAAAGGCACGCAGCGAGTTCGGACTGACGCTGGAAGACAAGGTGAGCGGTCATAAGGATGATTCCGAGATTGCAGGTTTCTGTGAGGACTTCAGTTTCTCGACATTGAAGGAAGATATACAGCCTTTCGCTCTGTACATATTCGGAAACGACCCATGGTGGCATCCAGGCACTGCTTTCATACGTGTTGCAGCGGGGGCTGACTATAAGCACGTAATGAAACATATAGGAACAGTCCTCAGCGAATGGAGCGGAAGCACCTCTCCTGAAGAATGGAACATATATTTCTTCGAAGAAAACATCAATTCGATTTACAGGAAAGAGAAGGCTCTGTCGGAACTGATCAGCATTTTCACTGCTATTGCCATCATCATCTCTCTTATGGGAGTGTTCGGACTGGTGATGTTCGAGACTCAGTACCGTCGCCGCGAGATTGCTCTTCGCAGAGTCAACGGAGCAACAGTCAATGAGATACTGGCGATGTTCTGCAGCAGGTTCGTGAAGATCGTGCTCGTTTGCTTCGCCGTTGCCGCTCCGATCGGATGGGTCATCGTTGACCGTTACCTCGCCACCTTCGCGCATAGGTGCCCTATGTACTGGTGGGTCTTCGCCCTCGCACTTGTTGCTGTGCTTGCGGTAACCATCGGAGTGGTGGTCATCAGAAGCTGGAAGGCTGCCACCGCCGACCCTGCCGAAGCGCTGAAGACGGAATAGTAACACAAGAACTTACAAAACACGCAAAATAACAGCCATGAAGAGTTACCTGAGATTTCTGAGCAGAAACAAGATGTACACTGCCATAGAGGCGGTGGGATTGAGTGTGGCGCTGGCGTTCGTGCTGCTGATAGGGTCGTATGTTCTGGAACACAAGAACATCTCCCGAAAGGTTGCGGATTACAGGAATACATATGTCCCGGGAATGTATGGAGGGTCGACGGTAGCGTATGGCCTGACTGACGTGCTGAAGGAACAGATGCCGGAAATTGAAAAGATTGCATATGCTGTTTCATTCGATGAGATCGTGGTGTCCGGCGATGACATGAATCACCTTTTGAACTGTCTTGCCGTCAGATATGATTTCTTCGAGATGTTCGGTTATGAATTCATCCAAGGATCTGCATCAGCCATGCAGGGCAAGGAAGACATATTCATCAGCGAACGCATGGCGGCGAAATTGGGTGTGGCTCCGGCTGACGCCATGGGCATGCGCATATCTGTGTTGGAAACTGACCTGAACAGCGCAGAAACCTTCACAGTGAAGGGAGTGGTCAGAGACAGTGATGACCGGATATGGAAGCAGGTAGACTTCTTCTGCCACGCTGAGTGCGGACTGAACGAAAGCGGATGGACATATCCATTCAGCAATGCTTCATCCATGATCTTCTTTGAAGTGCCTGATGATCTGGCAAAGGAAGAAGTCACCGTGAAGGCCATGTCCATCATCAAGGATGCACTGACCCCGCATTTCCCTAACCATCCTCAATATAAGGAACGTGTGAATGTCAAGAGGATTGACGAGGTATACTTTAGTGATGAGAATGAGGGAGACCTTTCATTCAAGACCTGCAGGAAATCTGTAGTCAACATACTTTCTGTAGTGGTACTGCTGCTTCTGCTGTCGTCGGTCATCAATTACATCAACCTCAACCTTGCACTGAC
>JAFVHZ010000055.1 GCA_017474265.1 Bacteroidales bacterium
ATTGTTGTTTCTTGCAATGTAGTGGAGTGGAACATTCTGCTTGCCTGCCGATAGTGCACAAGCAATGCTTCCTTTGCCGGCATTATACAAGATGATGTTTTGAGGTTGCAAGTAGTTGGCAACACGAAAAAGACGACGTCCTGGATATCCATGACGCATAACTCTCTCACAATCAACCAACTAAGCAGATAGCCCGCAGGACGCGCAAGGCAGGACAAACCCAGCAACACACTGATTATCAATAAAATACATATCACACAATGAAACGAATACTGCTTACTATTACAGCATTGACTGCCATGGTCTTCCAGACCGCAAGGGCTGATGAAGGAATGTGGCTTCCGTCACTGATCTCCCAGCGCATCATCGACATGCAGGAGAAAGGATTCAGACTTGAGGCAGAGGACATCTACAGTGTCAACCAGGCATCTCTGAAGGATGCCGTAGTCCTGTTCGGCCGCGGATGCACAGGCGAACTGATCTCTCCGGAAGGACTGCTTCTGACCAACCACCACTGCGGATACGGCCAGATACAGAAGCACAGCAGCGTGGAGCACGACTACCTCAAGGACGGCTTCTGGGCCATGAGCAGAGAAGAGGAACTTCCGAACAAGGGACTCTCGGTAAGTTTCCTGGAAAGGATGGAGGATGTCACGGCACAGGTCCTCAAGGGATATGACCCGTCAATGACAGAGGACCAGCGTGTGGCACTCGTAAAGGAGAACAGCGCAGAGATCATCAAGGAGGCCACCAGTGCCGGAAACGGCCTCAGAGCCACAGTGGAGGCACTCTACTACGGCAACCAGTATTTCCTCTTCCTTTACAGACAGTATGACGACGTGCGCCTTGTAGGTGCTCCTCCTTCATCGATAGGCAAGTTCGGCGGCGACACCGACAACTGGATGTGGCCACGACATACGGGAGACTTCTCGATGTTCCGTATATATGCCGACAAGGACAACAATCCTACACCATATTCGAAGGACAACGTCCCATACAGACCGAAAAAGTATTTCCGCATCTCTACCGGCGGAGTGCAGGAAGGAGACTTCACCTTCATCTACGGCTTCCCCGGACGCACTCAGGAATACATCCATTCCGAAGGAGTAAGATACATCGAGGAAACCGGTGACCCGCACAAGATACATCTCCGCACCCTCCGTCTGGACATCATGAACAGCCACCAGTCGCAGAGTCAGAAGGTCCGCATCCAGTATTCATCCAAGAATGCGAGCGTATCCAATGCATGGAAGAAATGGCAGGGAGAGGTGAAAGGTATCCGCAAGATGAACACCGTCGCCAACAAGAAGGCTTATGAGAAGGCCTTTGAGGAGTGGGCAAAGGGAACAGAATACGAAGGTCTGACAGAGAAGATCGCAGGGATGTACGCCGACCTGGAGCTATATCAGTTCGCCACAGACTACTACGGCGAGACCGTCCGCACGATAGAGGTAGCCAACTTCGCAATGAGCATGGCAAGACTGTTCAAGACCGAAGACTCGACCGTCACATTCGACAACACCAAGGCCGCAGAAATGGCATCCGCATTCTTCAAGGACTGGTACCTCCCTATCGACAAGGAGTGTTTCGTCGCCATGATGAAGGAGTATGACAGGAATGTACCGGAAGAGTTCAAGCCTGCATATTACAAGGAGCAGATGGAGGCATCCGGCACGACTGAAGCATGGGCAGAATCGCTCTTCAGCACTTCATTGTTCGTTGACGAGTCCAAGGTAGCGGCTCTGACTGCAGATGACAAGGACAAGGTGTTCAGCGACCCGGCATTCGTCTTCTTCAACGAATTCCTCAAATGGTACACCGCTGAAGTCCAGCCTCATACGCAGAAGATAAATCAGGACCTGCAACTCGCCTACCGCGACTATATGCGAGGACAGATGGAATTTGCGGAGGCTGTTGAAGGTAAGGCAGGACTCGACGCATTCTACCCCGATGCAAACCTGACCCTCCGCGTGGCATACGGCCACATAAAGGGCTGAACTTTAATCCAAGGCGTATCACAAGTAGTAAAACCGGCATTTTTAGAATCATCCCATTGAACAGGAATTCTATTATTGTCTCTAGCCTCTTTATATGCTCCATCCATAAATTCTTCATGAGTTAATAATCCCGTTTTTACTAAATCATTATATTTTCCATATACTTCAACATCACGATAATCTTCTAATTTATCCATTTTGATATTCACCATACCAATTTCTTGACCTTGATAGATATATGGGGTTCCTTTTAATAAGAAATTCATTGTTGCAATAGCCTTACTAGATTCTACTCTAAAATTTTCATCACCAAATCTATTAATACATCTACCTAAATCATGATTTTCAACCATTAAAGCATTCCAAGAACAATCATTTAATCCATATTGATATTTACTTAAAGTGTCTTTAACAAATTTCATATCAATTGGTCGAGGTGTAAATTTTCCATGTCTAGAATGATCATTAGTATAAGAAGTACATTCAAATTGGAATACCATATCTAATTCTTTTCTTTCTGGTAAAGTGAAATCTTTAGCCTGTTCTAAATTACCCCAAGCTTCACCAACTGTAACAATACCGTAATTACCATAAGAATTTCTATAAAGTTCTTGAACTCTTTCATGTAATTTAGGACCATATCCATAAATATCATTTTCAATTTCTTTACCAATATGATGAATTACATCAAATCTAATACCTTTAACACCCTTTTCCATCCAAAAATTAATCGCGTTAGCAATTTCTTCTCTGACTTTAGGATTATCCCAGTTTAAATCAGGTTGTCCAATTGCAAATTCATGAAAGTAATATTCATTTAATGAAGGAACATATTCCCAAGCACTACCCCCAAAACAAGATTGATGATCATTACATGGTTTATCTTTAAAAATATAATAATCTCTA
>JAFVHZ010000056.1 GCA_017474265.1 Bacteroidales bacterium
AGACTCTGTACTACAGAGCAGTACAAGGCCCTCTGGCAGATGACCTATGACTATATGGTAGAGGAGCGCGGCCTTGACAACCTTGTGTGGTCTTATTCTCCTGGAGCAGGGGAACTTTCATCTCCTGAGGTCTATGCCGAAAGATATCCTGGCGATGAAATCGTCGATATGGTAGGTTTCGACTGCTATTTCTACAGTACCAGGGAAGACTATATGAACAAGATGAAGAATGCTCTGGACATTACCGTTGCGTTCGCCAAGGAGCATGGCAAGATAGCCGCGGTGACCGAGACCGGCTACGAGGGAATCAAGGACCCTAAGTGGTGGACCGAGGTGCTTTACGAAACACTCAAGGACTACCCAGTATCATATGTCCTTACGTGGAGAAATGCCTGTGACGCACATATGCAGCACCATTTCTACGGACCGTTCCCGGAGCATGAGTCGGCAGAAGACTTCAAGGCGTTCGCTGCCCTCGAGAATATAATGTTGTTGTAAAGAAAAACAGACAGATATGACTTTTGAAGAAAGAATGGAGTGGCTCAAGGCTCAGCATGAAGCCCTCATTACAAAGAAGAACGAACCTATCGAAGGCAACGGCGTATACGAGCGCTATGTCAACCCTATACTCACCGGAGACCATGCGCCCCTCTTCTGGCGCTATGACCTCAACAAGGAGACGAACCCTTATCTGATGGAACGTTTCGGTGTCCATGCCGCATTCAATTCCGGCGCGATAAAGTGGAACGGAAGATATATTCTTGTGGTCCGTCTTGAAGGTGCAGACCGCAAATCGTTCTTCGCCGTGGCGGAGAGTCCGAACGGAGTCGACAACTTCCGTTTCTGGGACCGTCCGATCACTATGCCGGAATATGGTGAACCGGCAACAAACGTCTATGACATGCGTCTGACGGCCCATGAGGACGGCTGGATCTATGGCATCTTCTGTGTGGAGCGCAAGGATCCTGCAGCGGCGCCTGGTGACCTTTCGTCAGCAGTGGCGGCAGCCGGCGTTGCGCGTACGAAGGACCTGGTGAACTGGGAGCGCCTGCCAGACATGCAGTCGACATCGCAGCAGCGCAACGTCGTCCTTCATCCTGAATTCGTCGACGGCAAATATGCCCTCTACACACGTCCTCAGGACGGTTTCATCGATGCAGGAAAAGGCGGTGGAATAGGCTGGGCTCTTGTTGACAGCATGGAAAACGTGGTCATCAAGGATGAGAAGATAATCAACTTCCGTCACTATCATACCATCAAGGAATCGAAGAACGGCGAGGGCCCGCATCCGATCAGGACAGACCGCGGCTGGCTCCACCTCGCCCACGGTGTCCGTGGCTGTGCGTCAGGCCTCCGTTATGTCCTCTACATGTATATGACTTCCCTTGAGGATCCTTCAAAGATAATTGCCGAGCCTGCAGGATTCTTCATGGCTCCTGAAGGATGGGAATATATCGGCGATGTGATGAACGTTCTTTTCGTCAACGGGTGGATTGCTGACGAAGACGGAAAGGTCTTCATCTATTATGCTTCCAGTGATACCCGCATGCATGTGGCTACCTCTACCATCGACCGTCTGGTGGATTATTGCATGAATACGGAACCTGATGCCTTCACGACAGGTGAGACCGTGAAGCGCCTTAACCGCCTTATTGACCGTAATATGTAGAGATCCTTAGCCTTGCTCAGGATGACAATAAATATTATATTTGCACGATAACCAAACACTGAAAGCAATGACCAATACTACCGTTGCCGGAGCAAAGGCTCCGCTTAGCCAGAAGATCGGATATGGCTTCGGAGACATGTCTTCATGCCTTTTCTGGAAGGTCTTCACGGCCTATCTTCCGTTTTTCTATTCGACCATCTTCGGTCTGAGCCTTGTGGATGCGACCTTCCTGATGCTCATCACACGCATCTGGGATGCCGTTTCCGACCCTATGATGGGTATCATCGCCGACCGTACTCAGACCAAGTGGGGCAAATACCGTCCTTATCTCCTGTGGATCTCGATTCCGTTTGCCGTGACGGGTATTCTTCTGTTCACCACTCCTGATTTCTCATATGAAGGCAAGCGTATCTGGGCATATGCGACATATATCCTTATGATGACCGTCTATACCGCCATCAATGTGCCTTACGGAGCGATGCTTGGTGTGATGACTGCCGATTCTGATGAGAAGACAGTCTTCTCGTCATTCAGGATGTTCTTCGCATATGCCGGAAGTTTCATCGTTCTGGCGGGATGGGAGCCGCTCTGCAAGATGTTCAACAGGATGCAGGGGCTGCCTTCAAATGTGAATGACCCTTCGTCATGGCAGTATGCAATGATTGTGGTTGCCATATGCTGCTTCTTCCTTTTCCTTCTCTGCTTCAGGATGACCAAGGAGACAGTGAAGAGCATGCCTAAGGAGACGTCTGTGGGGGCTGACCTCAAGACCCTCTTCAAGAATGCACCTTGGTGGATCCTTCTTGGAGGAGTCCTTTTCTTCAATCTTTTCAACTCGGCACGTTATACTGCAGGTCCGTTCTTCTTTGCAAGTGTCATCGGTGACGGAGCCCAACTCAAGATATTCTCTTTCGAGTTCCTTTTCTATGCGGGAATCTTCTTCGCAGTAGGTGAGGTTGCAAACATGGCAGGTGTGGCGATGTGCCCTTGGATCACATCAAAGATCGGAAAGAAGAGTACCTTCATATACTCTCTGATGTGCCTTATCGTACTCAGTTGCATCTTCTTCTTCATTCCTCTGACTTCTGGAGGATATTGGCTTATGATGCTCATGCAGGTTGTCATCTCTGTCATCACCGGTATCGTTTCACCTCTTGTATGGAGTATGTATGCCGATATTGCCGATTATGCGGAACTCAAGTTCCACACTGCCTCCACCGGCCTTATCTTCTCGTCTTCTTCAATGGCGCAGAAGTTCGGTGGTGCCATCGGAGGTTCTGCCGTTACAGCCATTCTTGCCGCAGTAGGTTACAGTACTGAGGCAGGCGCTGTCCAGACCGAGACTGCCCTTGTGTGGGTAAAGGCCCTGATGAGTTTTGTTCCTGCTGCCGTTGCTGCCGCATCACTTTTCTTCCTGTCGCTGTATCCTCTTACCACCAAGCGTATGAAGGAGATTCAGGCGGAACTTGAAATCAGAAGAAACAATTAACAAGTAATAAAAATCATATGAAAAGAATATTGACAACTATTCTTTTTCTTGCTGTAGTTCTTTCGGCAATGGCGCAGATACGTGTTGCTACGCCGAACATCGAGATGGTTCTTACAGCAGAGGAAGGCAAGACTTTGAATCTTCTTTATTTCGGTGATAAACTGAACGATAATGACTTCGCCAACCTTGAACATGCAGGAGTCCTTGATCAGAACGTTTATCCGGCATATGGAATGAACTGTCCGGTGGATGCAGCCCTTGCAGTTACCCATGCGGACGGAAACATGTCGACCGAACTGGTGATCGAGAGCGTGTCCCAGGTCATGGAGGATGGCGCGCAGATTACCCGCGTGAAGATGAAGGATACCGTGTATCCGTTCTATGTTACCGTCTGCTATCGTGCATATCAGGATGTGGACATGATCGAGACATGGACAGAGATCCAGAACCTTGAGAAGAAGCCGGTGCTTCTTACCCGCTTCGACTCTGGTTATCTTCCTATCCGCGTAGGCGGTGTGTGGGCGAGCCATCTTTACGGAACATGGGCTAATGAGAGCCGTCTTGTGCAGGAGCCTCTCAACAGGGGAACTCTTACCATCAAGAACAAGGATGGAGTCAGAAACTCACATATTGACCATGCAGAGGTGATGTTCTCTCTTGACGGAAAGCCTCAGGAGAACCAGGGTCGTGTGATCGGTGCGGCGCTTTGCTATGGCGGAAACTATGAACTCAGGGTCGATACCCGCGATACTGACTATCATGAATTCTATGCCGGCATCAATCCGGACAATTCTGCCTATACTCTCGCTTCGAAGGAAGTGTTCAAGACACCGGAACTGGCCCTGACCTTCTCGAACGAAGGACTCAGTGGTGCGAGCCGCAACTTCCACAGGTGGGCGCGCAACTATAAGATCGCTCACGGTGACAAAGAAAGGAAGATTCTCCTCAACAGTTGGGAAGGCGTGTACTTCAAGATCAATGAAGAGGGAATGGACCAGATGATGCAGGATATCGCATACATGGGAGGCGAACTCTTCGTCATGGATGACGGATGGTTCGGCGACAAGTATCCGCGTCTCAATGACAAGAGTTCTCTCGGTGACTGGGTTGTTGACAGGAACAAACTGCCGAATGGAATTTCATGGCTTGTGAACAGGGCGGAAGACCATGGCATAAAGTTCGGAATCTGGATCGAACCGGAGATGACCAACCTTGTCAGTGAACTCTATGAGGCTCATCCTGACTGGATCGTGAAGGCTCCTGAAAGAGATCCTGTAGTGGGCCGTGGCGGCTCCCAGGTGGTTCTTGACCTTTCAAATCCAGAAGTCCAGGACCATGTGTTCGGGGTTGTTGACAGGATCATGACAGAAAACCCTGATATTGATTACATCAAGTGGGATGCGAACATGTCCATCATGAATCATGGTTCGCAGTATCTCCCTAAGGATAAGCAGAGCCATCTGTATATAGAGTATCACCGTGGTTTTGCGAAGGTGTGCGACCGCATCCGTGCGAAATATCCGGATGTGACCATCCAGGCCTGCGCAGCCGGTGGCGGACGTGCCAATTATGGTATCCTCCCTTGGTTTGACGAATTCTGGGTGAGCGACAACACAGACGCCCTTCAGCGTGTCCACATGCAGTGGGGTGCGTCTTACTTCTTCCCGTCCATAGCCATGGCGTCACATATCAGTGCGACCCCTAACCACACCGTATTCCGTACCACTTCACTCAAGTACCGTATAGACGTGGCGATGAGCGGCCGTCTCGGAATGGAGATCCAGCCAAAGAACATGACTCAGGAAGAGAAGGATCTCTGTCGCAATGCCATTGCCGAGTACAAGAAGATCCGCCCTGTGGTTCAGTTCGGTGACATCTATCGTCTGGTATCTCCGTATGACGGACATCCGATCGCGTCGATGATGTATGTGACTCCGGAGAAGTCAGAGGCTGTATTCTACTGGTGGAAACTCGAGACCTTATACAACGACCAACTTCCGCGCGTGAAGATGGACGGTCTCGATCCGGACAAGGTCTATACCGTGCACGAACTCAACAGGATTGACGACAAGCCTCTTCCATACGAAGGCAAGTCTTTCACCGGAAAGTTCCTTATGGAGAACGGACTGGAGATTCCTTACAGACATTATGTCAACTACTACAAGAGGAATGACTGGGCCAGCCGTGTCTTCCATCTTGTCGCACAATAGTATCTCATGAGTAAGTCATTGATATTACACCTTTTGCTTTCGGCGTTCATGGCCTTTGTTATGATGTCATGTGCGCCGAAAGGTGTTCCTGGGGAAGGAGACGGACAGGAGTCCGAGACGCCGTCTGATCTGGATCCGGCCGCATTCGAGTCTTCATATGAGGCCATAAGGAGCATGGGGGTCGGCTGGAACCTCGGAAACACTCTTGATGCAGTGTGGTGGACCGGCGGTACGGACGGAAGGGACTGGAAGGAATGGGAGACCGGCTGGGGGCAGCCTGTCACAACGCCGGAACTGATGACGATGATGAAGAATGCCGGCTTCGGCGCCATCCGCGTTCCCGTGACCTGGGGAGTCCATATGGACGCGGACGGGAAGGTCTTCGACGAATGGATGAACCGTGTCAATGAGATCGTGGACTATGTCCTGAATGCAGGAATGTACTGCATCATCAACATCCATCATGATACAGGCGCTGACGAAGATGCATGGCTTGTGGCCGATCCTGAGGTCTATGCTCGTGTCAAGGGAAAGTTTGAAGGGCTGTGGAAACAGATTGCAGAGAGGTTCAGGGACTATGACCAGAGACTTCTGTTCGAGTCATTTAACGAAATGCTGGACGAAAGCAGATCCTGGTGCTACGCTTCCATGAATCTCGGATACAATGCGACGGCCGCCAAGGAGGCATACGATGCCATAAATTCATATGCCCAGAGTTTCGTGGATATTGTCCGTGCTACAGGCGGAAACAACGCGGTAGGGAACCTGGTCGTGAACACCTATGGCGCATGTAACGGCTCCGGTACATGGAATCAGCATCTTCAGGACCCGTTGAAGTATATGAAGATGCCGACGGACAAGGTAGAGAACCATATTATCTTCCAGGTGCACTCTTATCCGACGATCGATGATATTCCTGCCATGGAGGCGGAGGTTTCGGAGATGTTCCGTCTTTGGGAAACGTACCTTGTCTCATTGGGAGGTCCGGTGATAATAGGCGAGTGGGGTACGTTCAGCGAGAATCCGTCTCTGGAGAACTACTGCCATTATGCGGATTATTTTGTCCGCATGGCGAAGGAGCGCGGAATGGGAACCTTTCATTGGATGAGCCTTTCTGACGGATTCTGTCGCTCTCTTCCAGTGTTCAGTCATCCTGAGTTGACAGAGGCCATTGTAAAGGCCTATCATGGAGACGGATTCAGTCCGGTGATACCGGTACTGGAAGATATGAACCTTAAATACAAGGTGATATACAAGAAACTCTGGTCGGAGGCCAATCTCTCGCCAGGTAATCTGTATCTGTCTGATTATAAGGGGATTTCCTTTGAATTGGAAAGTGCTCCGAAAAGCGGATCCCTCAAGGTCAAGGTCTATGGAGATACAGAAGGCAAGGAGCAGTATGAAAGTTTCAGCGGGGCGTCAGGCACTGTGTATTTCGACAAGTCCGTTCTGGGTACCAAGGCTGAAAGGGTGACCCTTCAATGTATGACAGACGAAGAAATCGAAACCGTGATAGAACGTGTGTCATTAATCAAAACCGACGGCACGACAGAAGAATGCATGCCATCGGTTTTCTGGGGCTGTGAAATGGAACTCATCGTTTTATGATGAGTTCCTTTTTTATCCTAGTGTCACTATGATCTTGTGGTCTCCAGGGGTGTGAGGAATCAGCCTGCCTTCGACCGGGTTCCCGTCGACGGTCATGCTCCTGACTCCCTTGCAGACGCCGTCAGGGTTGAGGACAGTGATTTCATATGTTGCTCCGCGGAATTTCCTGCGGACAATGTATTCCTTCCATTCCGGACATATGCAAGGGTCAACTTCCAGACCCTCATAGGCCGGCTTCACTCCGAGGATGAACTGCGATATCGCATACCAGTTCCATGCTGCAGTACCTGTGAGCCAACTGTTCTTTGCTTCTCCAGGCTTTGCGGCATCTTTTCCTGCTATCATCTGAGAGTATACATATGGCTCGACCTTGTGCAGGGCACTCCTCTCTTCCGTATATGAAGGGCAGATCTTGCGGAAATAATCCCAGGCACGGTCTCCGCGTCCGATGACGGTCTCGCCGATTATGACCCATGGGTTGTTGTGGCAGAAGATTCCGGCGTTTTCCTTATATCCGGCAGGATATGAAGAGATTTCGCCATATTCCACATAGTATTTAGTGAATGCAGGGTTGTTGAGCACGATACCGTGTTCGCAGTCAAGGCGTTCCTTCACAGAGTCGAGAGCCTTGTGTACCATGCCTTCTTCCAGGCCGATGCCCGCCATCGAGCACCATCCCTGCGATTCGATGAATATCTGGCCTTCTTCGTTCTCGTGCGAGCCGACCTTGCGGCCGAAATAGTCATATGCGCGAAGATACCATTCTCCGTCCCATCCGTGCTTCTTCACGGCCTCGACCATGTCATCGATGAACTTCTGTGCCCTATGAGCCTCATCCTGCTTTCCGAGGTGACTGCAGAGTTCCACATAGTCGCGTCCGCATACGACGAAGAGTCCTGCGATCATCAGAGACTCGGCCTTAGAGCCTTCGGTCTTGTTTTCCGTCGTCTGGAAGGATTCGTTCGGATCCCATGAGAAGCAGTTGAGGTTAAGGCAGTCGTTCCAGTCTGCACGTCCGATCAGAGGAAGCATATGAGGGCCGAGGTTGTTCACCACATGATCGAAAGATATCCTGAGGTGCTCCATCAGGGTCACTTCCGAACCCGGTTCGTTGTCGAAAGGCACCATCTCGTCAAGGATGCTGAAGTCTCCTGTCTCCTTTATGTATGCTACAGTTCCGAAGATCAGCCACATAGGATCATCGTTGAATCCGCCTCCGATGTCGTTGTTTCCGCGTTTTGTGAGCGGCTGGTACTGATGGTAGCACCCTCCGTCAGGGAACTGTGTGGATGCTATGTCAATGATCCTTTCGCGTGCGCGTTCCGGAATCTGATGGACGAAGCCGACCAGGTCCTGGTTCGAGTCGCGGAAGCCCATGCCGCGTCCGATTCCGCTCTCGAAGAACGATGCCGATCTCGACATGTTGAAGGTGACCATGCACTGGTACTGGTTCCAGATGTTCACCATCCTGTCGAGTCTCTCCTCCGGACTCTTTACTGAATATATGTCCAGAAGGGCATCCCAATATGCCTTGAGTTGTGCAAATGCGGCATCGACCTTTGCCGTGGTGTCAAAGTCTGCGATCATCCTGCGGGCCTTCTCCTTGTTGATTATCGGCGAACTTCCGCTATGAAGGAGGCCCGGCTTTGGCTCAGATACGAATTTCTCGTCCTGGGCATTTTCGACGTAACCGAGAAGGAAGATATAGTCCCTGCTCTCACCAGGAGCGAGTTCCACTTCTATATAATGCGATGCGATCGGGCTCCATCCGTGCGCAATGCTGTTTCCGGATGCTCCGGCAAGGACATTCTGCGGGTCGCGGAACTCGTTGTAAAGCCCGATGAAGGTCTCCCTGTCGGTGTCGAATCCGTCGATAGGGGCATTCACGCTGTAGAATGCGTAATGGTTGCGGCGTTCCTTGTACTCGGTCTTATGGTAGATGACCGAGCCGTCTATCTCGACTTCGCCTGTCGAGAAGTTGCGCTGGAAATTCTCCATGTCGGTGGCTGCGTTCCAGAGGCACCATTCGGCAAATGAGAACAGTTTTATCTTCTTTGTCGTAGTTCCGGTATTGCGTAGGGTCATCTTCTGGACCTCGCCCCATACTCCGAGGGGAACAAAGAAGAGTACGCTTGCCTCGACGCCGTCCTTGGCGCCGGTGATGCGTGTATAACTCATACCATGGCGGCATTCGTAGAAGTCCAGATGGGTCTTGCAAGGCTTCCAGCCCGGTGACCATACCGTGCCCCCGTCATTGATATAGAAGTACCTTCCTCCGTTGTCCATAGGGACATTGTTGTATCTGTATCTGGTGATCCTGCGGAATTTCGCATCCTTATAGAAGGAGTAGCCTCCTGCGGTGTTGGAAATCAGAGAAAAGAAATCCTCGTTGCCGAGGTAGTTGATCCATGGCCACGGAGTCTTCGGGTCCGTGATCACATATTCGCGGTTGAGGTCGTCGAAATGACCGAATTGCTGGTTTTTCATATAAAAAATATAAGTATGACAACAAATTTACTATAAATTAGCAAGATATTAATCAGGATGATTTATTTTTGTATAAAAACAATTCAGAACATGAAAAAAATCATATCACTTTTTGTAGTTCTTGCCTTCGCTGGGGTTTCAGCAGCGGCTCAGGACGATTATGTGCCTACAAAGGAAAATCTGGCGGCTCGTGAGAACTTCGAGGACATGAGGTTCGGAATCTTTCTCCATTGGGGATTATACAGCATGTTTGCCCAAGGCGAATGGTACCTCAATTACGGTCCCGATGCTCAGGAATATGCCAAGGCTGCGGGAGGATTTTATCCGGCGGCATTCGATGCTCGCGAATGGGTCAGGTCCATCAAGGCTTCAGGTGCGAAATATATCTGCTTCACTACCCGTCACCATGACGGATTTTCCCTTTTCGACACCGCAGTGTCTGACTATGACGTAATTGATGCGACTCCGTTCAAGAGGGATATCGTTGCCGAACTTGCCGATGCTTGCCACGAGGAAGGAATTGCGCTACATTTCTACTATTCGCTTCTTGACTGGACTCGTGAGGACTATCCTGTGGGAAGGACCGGACTCACTACCGGCCGCAAAGGTGATGCCCAGGATTATGAGTCATACAGGATGTTCATGAAGAATCAGTTGACGGAACTTCTTACGAAATACGGTGATATCGGGGCCATCTGGTTTGACGGTCTTTGGGATCATGACAGCGATCCGACTCCGTTCGACTGGAAACTTCCGGACATCTATTCCCACATCCATTCTGTCAGCCCTGCCTGCCTTATCGGCAACAATCACCACCTGACCCCGTTCCCTGGAGAGGACTTCCAGATGTTCGAGCGTGACCTGCCTGGCGAAAACACCACCGGATGGGCCGCAGACCAGACCGTCAGTGCCCTGCCTCTGGAGATGTGCCAGACGATGAACGGAATGTGGGGATATAAGATCCAGGATCAGAAGTATAAGTCTGTGGAAAACCTTGTGCGTCTGATTGTGCGTGCCGCTTCCAAGGGCTCGAATCTTCTTCTTAACATCGGCCCTCAGCCTGACGGAAAACTCCCTGCGACAGCTCTGGACCGTCTGAAAGGTATAGGTGAATGGATGACGGTGTACGGAGAGTCTGTCTACGGTACCGGCGCGACAGGTATTCCTGAGCAGAGTTGGGGAGTGACGACCAGGAACGACGATTGTATTTATCTCCATCTCATAGAACCTCTGGAAGGCGTAGAGTCGATCTATCTTCCTTTAGGTCCGACAGGAAAGTCAAAGGTGAAGTCTGTGAAGGCGATGAAAGACGGCACTCCTTTGAAATATAAGGTCACTGACGGAAGACTTGTCATCACCTTGGCCGCGGTGCCGTCCGATATCGATTATGTGATCAAAGTTGAACTTTAAACAATATCTGACTATGAAAAACTTCATCTGCATGTTGGCGGCATACGTGTTCATGCTGCCGTTTTCCGTACAGGCTCAGGAAGGTTATGTGCCCTCTGAGGAAAACCTGAAGGCACGTGAGAACTTCGAGGACATGAGGTTCGGAATCTTTCTCCATTGGGGCTTGTACAGCATGTTTGCCCAGGGGGAATGGTATCTTGAAGAAGGCCGTCTGAATGCGCAGGAGTACGCAAAGGTGGCTGGAGGGTTCTATCCCGCAGATTTCGATGCCCGTGAATGGGTGAAGGCCATCAAGGCTTCGGGCGCGAAATACATCTGCTTTACATCCCGCCATCATGACGGATTCTCGATGTTCGACACGTCGGTATCGGACTATGATATGGTAGACTCCACCCCATTCAAGAGGGACATAATCGCGGAACTGGCCCAGGCTTGCCATGAAGAGGACATCGCACTGCATTTCTATTATTCTCTTGCAGACTGGACTAGAGAGGACTATCCTGTGGGCAAGACCGGACACCATACCGGCAGAAAGGGAGATGCGCAGAATTACGACAGTTATCTGCAGTTCATGAAGGATCAGATCGCCGAACTCCTTACAAAGTACGGAAAGATCGGAGCTATGTGGTTTGACGGCTTCTGGGATCACGACAGCGATCCGACTCCTTTTGACTGGAGGATGTCGGAAATATATGAGCATATCCATACCATAAGTCCTGCCTGCCTTATAGGAAACAATCACCACAGGGCGGTACTTCCGGGAGAAGACTTCCAGATGTTCGAACGCGATCTCCCTGGCGGAAGCGGGTGGTCAAAGGGAAGAGCCATCAGTGACCTCCCTCTGGAGATGTGCCAGACTATGAACGGCATGTGGGGTTACAAGATCACGGACCAGAACTATATGTCTGCAGAAGAATTGATCCGACTTATTGTCCGCGCGTCGTCAAAAGGCTCCAACCTGCTGATGAATATAGGCCCTCAGCCCGACGGAAGACTTCCTCAGATCGCTCTGGACAGATTGTCTGTTGTGGGAGAATGGATGAAGGTCAATGGTGAGTCCGTATATGGAACCGGTTCGACAGGCATCCCTGAGCAGGAGTGGGGCGTGACCACATGCAAGGATACCCGTCTTTTCCTTCATGTATTCAAGCCTCAGGAGGATGGTCAGATTGTGCTTCCTGTCGATTCGATAAGCAAGAAAGGCAGGCTCAAGGTAAAGTCAGTGAAGGCGATGAAGGACGGCAGGCCTTTGAAATATAAGGTCACTGACGGGAAACTGGTCGTGACTCTCGCTGAAGTGCCGGCCGAGGCTGATCATGTGATAGAGGTCTGCCTGTAGACCTTATTTCTGTTCAGTCAGTTCCATGCTGATGAGAGTGCGCTTCATGTCTTTCCCCAGCGCGTATTCTCCGAAATCAATGGAACTGTCGTTCAATATGCTGCTGATGCAGAGGTCATCACCTTTAAATATGGTGGCCTCTGCTTTTTTATGGATTTCGGTTATCTTGTCGATGGATTCCTTCGGGATCACCAGATGGCAGGGGATGATGACCGATATATGGTTGAGTCCTATGGCGTGGGCGACGGCTCTGACCCCTGCGCGGTTCTGGCAAAGTTCTGCGAAGTCGCTGTAACTTATCAGCCTCGGAATGTCCGAGAGTTCTTCCTGCTGCTCCGCATGTCCTTCTCCATATTCTACGAGGCCGTGTCCGGACGGATGCGTCAGTTCCCATAGTTTGCGCCACACCTTCTTCTGGAAATCCGTTCCGAAAAGAAGAAGGTCGTCCCATCTGACATTCCTCCTCAACCGCCATATATCCTCCATTCCGACCGTTGTGGCCGTGATTTCTCCATACAGGCCTGCACCGCCCCCGCTACGTGCCAGCAGAGTTGAAATG
This sequence comes from Bacteroidales bacterium, assembly GCA_017474265.1. Taxonomy (GTDB): domain Bacteria; phylum Bacteroidota; class Bacteroidia; order Bacteroidales; family UBA932; genus Cryptobacteroides. The sequence continues at coordinate 12,772 of JAFVHZ010000056.1, forward strand.
ACTGCAAGTTGTCTGTAGTCTGTCGATATGGCGGCTATCTTTCCGTCTATGCGGACGACAACCCATTTCCGGTCGGTATCCATGATATTGTAAGTTAGAAAGTCTCAACGTCCAAATATACAAAAACTTCCATGAAATATCAACCCTGTCCTACCCGTTGCGGAGACCGTCGTACGTAAATGTGGTTCTAAATATGTACGACGTTCTTTATTTCAGATACTTTTGATGGTGTTTCGAGACCGTCGTACGCAAAACTGCCCGAAAACCTGCACGACGGTGTTGTGAGGTTATCGCTTCATTGCAAGACATCTGCAGATCTGCGACTTGCTCAGGCGGAATGAGCGGTGCAGTTCATTCGCGATCATTATCTGTTCCTTTTCGGTGAGACAGTATATAGATGGTTTATTGAAACGGTTACGTACCAGATTGTTCAATTCAGTACATAATTCAATGTCCGAAATTGCCCTATAATCGTTCTTTCCATTCTCAAAGGCAAGCATCTTGTCCTGTTCATGGATTCTTATACCTGCTTCGATGGATTTCAGATTTATGGGAGGCATGCCGTTTCCGTCTTTGTTCTGTTCCGCTTCCCATTCTTCGCTGCTCTTGCGACTCATATAATAATTGTATGACCGGGGGCTTACAAAGATGTTCTCTACCTGTGGGATATCCAGTACACTTTCTCTCAGGAACACTCCGCTCTCTGACATTCTATATGTGTCGGGATATTCTGCTCTTCTTCCGATATATTTGGAGAACAATTTCTGGGGCAGTTGTTTCTCTATAAGAAATTTTCCCATCTCCTTGCGGAATATGGCATTTGCTGAACAATGAGGATAGGCGTATGGAATGGGAACGACACCATGGTGCAGGGCGTTTCTCAGAACATAACTTGCTGCCGCGACGATATGGTGATAACCCACGGCCTCTAATGTGAAATGCCGTTTTTCACCAAGGCGTCCCTTTCGGCAATATTTGTAATTGAAGTACTTGGAATATGGGTTCCGGAAGTTGTACATGAATCCGTCCGGGTCTTCGGTCTGGATCAACTGGTGCGTATGCGTTGACATGAAGGTCTCCACCAGTCCGGTAGATCCGGTTTTGTAAAGCGCAAGTGCAAAACAGTTGAATCCTCTGTGATAATCTTCGAGATCTCTGAACATGATCTCGTCTCCTGCCGAAAGGCATAGATGATAAGTCTTTTTCATACCATTATATCTTTTTCACGTTCCTTTCTCTTCAATCGTTCTCCACATCTCTCTCGAAATGCTATGAAGCCACAGGCAAATCTATGAAACATTTTTCAAACTATGTGATTCCATGCGCAGAAAATAACGCAACTAGTACCGTCGTACGTAAATATGGCTCCAAACGAGTACGACGGTCTTGATTTCCTGCGTTTTAGCAACATTTCAATCACCGTTGTACGCAAAACCGCCTGAAAACCTGTGTGACGGTCGGTTGCGGACAGACATGACTCACGAGAGAGCCATCGCCGGATGCAAGCGGTTGAGTTATCAACAATTCAAAGTATTGAAAAACAATATTTTTGTTGATAAATGAAAAATTATTCGTATATTTGCAGCCCCCAAAATAGGGGAAAGAAACATAAATTATTTATTTACAAACATTTATGCCTACAATTCAACAATTAGTTCGCAAAGGACGCGAGGTCATTGTCGAGAAGAGCAAGTCTCGCGCGTTGGATGCTTGTCCTCAGAGAAGAGGCGTATGCGTACGTGTGTACACTACTACACCTAAGAAACCTAACTCAGCGATGCGTAAGGTTGCCCGTGTACGTCTTACAAACTCAAAAGAGGTCAATGCTTACATTCCTGGCGAGGGCCACAACCTCCAGGAGCACTCAATCGTGCTCGTACGCGGCGGTCGTGTAAAGGACCTTCCAGGTGTGCGTTACCACATCCTTAGAGGAGCTTTGGATACAGCAGGTGTCGATGGAAGAACAAACTCACGTTCTCTCTACGGTACCAAGAGGCCAAAGAAATCTAAGAAGTAATTTAATCAATCATCACCTTTAATTTTCTACAAGAAATGAGAAAAACGAAGCCTAAGAAGAGGATTCTACTTCCTGATCCTAAGTTTCACGATGTAAACGTTACACGTTTCGTGAACAACCTTATGTTGCAGGGAAAGAAGAGTATCGCGTAT
>JAFVHZ010000057.1 GCA_017474265.1 Bacteroidales bacterium
GATGACGGTGAGGCTTATATATACTGGTCCGGAATGGGCCTGAGAGGATGCCGCCTGAGCGAAGACATGCTGGAACTTGACGGGGAACAGGTCCGTCTTGACGAATCTCTTCCTGCAGGATTCAAGGAAGGCCCTTTCGTGTTCAAGCGCAACGGAATATATTATCTGACATACCCATGGGTCAGGAGCAATGTCGAGGCTCTGGCATATGCGGTCAGTGACAGTCCTCTAGGGCCTTTTGAGTTCAAGGGGGTCTTCATGGATGAGTCTCCGACAGGCTGCTGGACAAACCATCACTCTTTCGTAGAGTACAAGGGGCAGTGGTATCTCTTCTATCATCATAACGACTATTCTCCTCATTTTGACAAGAACCGTTCTGCCAGGATCGATAAAGTGACCTTCAATGAAGACGGTACCATCAGCAAGGTCGTTCCTACCTTGCGTGGCGTGGGACCGGTGATGGCATCATCCAAGGTGCAGATAGACCGATCTGACTGTGTGGAAGGTGCCGTGATCGAATATGTGGACAGCACTGATTGTTTCAAGGGGTGGAAGACAGTCTTTAAAAAGAACGGTGACAGTGTCCGTTTTGACGGTCTTGATTTCGGCAGGAAGGCTCCGAAATCCATGACTGTATGTTATAAGGCATGTTCTGATGCGGTCATGCAGGTCAAGGCCGGAGGAGTTGCCATCACATTTACTGTGCCGGCTTCAGATGTCTGGACCGAATCGTCATTCCGGATAACCGGAAAGATCCGGGGTATTCATGACCTGACGGTCACACTGTGCAATGATGCCAGTGTCGAAATCGATTGGATAACATTCAAATGACCATATTACCATGAAGAAGTTCTATGTGTTTGTGATTGCAGTTCTCGGACTGTCATCTTGTGCTCAGGAAGTTGAGCGGAAGACGTTTGTAAATGTCGGTAACCCTCTTGTCCGGGATAACTACACGGCTGATCCTGCCCCGATGGTGGCTTCCGACGGCCGTCTGTATGTGTTCTGCGGCCATGATGAATGCTTCGAAGATAAGCCGGGATATGAAGGGAAATACGGATTTAACATCACTGAATGGCTCTGCTACTCGACCGAGGATATGCATGAATGGACCGATCATGGCGTGGCGATGAAGCCGACTGACTTCAATTGGTCTGTCGGTGAGGCCTGGGCTTCACAGGTGGTGGAGGCTGATGGCAGATACTGGTTCTATGTCTCCACTCAGTGCGGTGATCCAAACTGCAAGGCGATAGGCGTGGCGGTGGCGGATAGTCCTGCAGGCCCATATGTCGATGCCATAGGACGGCCTCTGATCGTCGACGATATGACTCCGAACGGCCCTCGCGGCTGGTGGAACGATTTCGACCCTACCGTGATGATCGACGATGACGGCACTCCGTGGCTCTGCTGGGGCAACGGAACCTGCTTCCTGGTCAGGCTGAATAAGAACATGACGGAACTTGACGGAGAGATCAAGGTTCTGCCGATGGAGAATTATGTGGAGGGTCCATGGCTGTACAAGCGTGACGGACGTTACTATAATGTCTATGCATCGATGGGTCAGGGCCGCGAGACCATTTCATATGCCATGGCGCCGTCTGTTGAGGGCCCATGGACCTATATGGGCGAACTTACAGGAATGGGAGACGACAGTTTCACCATCCATCCGGGTGTTATCGACTACAAGGGAAAGTCATATCTCTTCTACCATAATTCGACCCTCTCGCTTGACGGATACGGTCCGGCGACAGGTCGAAGGAGCATCTGCGTGGATGAGATGTTCTACAATCCTGACGGAACGATACGTCCTGTCCTGCAGACCAAGGCTGGAGTTTCGCTGAAGGGCTGGTCCGGATATGTAAATACTCCTGCAGAGGGGGTCCCGGCATCCACCAATGTACCGGTAAAGGAATATCCGTGTGTAGACGGGCAGGGAAGGGCGACTTTCAGGGTATCTGCGGATGACGCCCATGATGTGGTGGTGGACATCTGCGGAAGGAAATATCCGATGACAAGAGGTGAAGACGGCATGTGGATGGCGACGACCGATCCTCTTGTGGTGGGATTCCATTATTATTTCATCGAAGTCGACGGTGCCCGGTTCGTCGACCCTGCTACTGAAACATTCTACGGATGCGGCATGATGGCTGGCGGAATTGAGATTCCGGAACCTGCCGAGGATGCGGCATATTATACATTCGATAAATCAGTCCCTCATGGACAGGTGCGCGAATGTCAGTATTGGTCTGATATAGAGCAGTCCATGAGGAGGTGTTTTGTATATACTCCTGCCGAGTACGAGAAGGGACGGCGCAGGTATCCGGTTCTGTATCTCCAGCACGGAATGGGTGAGGACGAGAGGGGATGGCATCAGCAGGGCATGATGGCCAACATACTTGACAATCAGATCGCTGCCGGAAAGTGTGAGCCGATGATAGTCGTGATGGATTATGGCAACTGCGGTCATATAATCGGCTCGGTTCCCGGTGAGACCCATGCCTCTTTCGGTGCGTCATTCACCCCGATCCTTATCCGTGAGATCATACCTTTCATCGAAGGCACATTCAGGGTGAAGGCCGACCGTGAGCACAGGGCTATGGCCGGACTTTCATGGGGCGGGCATCAGACATTTGTCACTACTCTCGCTAATCTCGACAAGTTCGCATGGATAGGGGCGTTCAGCGGGGCCATCTTCCTTGCTCCTGGAACTGACCTCAGGACCATCTATGACGGGGTGTTTGCAGATGCCGACAGATTCAACGGAGATGTGCATCTGCTTTTCATGGGCATGGGATCGGAAGAGAATTTCGGAACGGAGAAACTCTCGGCGGCCTTGTCGGAAATCGGCATTGACAACGTCTATTATGAGTCACCGGGCACTCATCATGAGTGGCTCACCTGGCGCAGATGTCTGAATGAATTCCTCCCTCTGCTGTTTAAATAAAATGTCTGTTCTGATATGAAGTCCTTAATCTCGTTTTTTGTGGCCACGGTGCTTGCAGCAATGCTCTCTTTTCCTGCATCTGCCGGAAAGAAGAAGGATATCGTCAAGACATATCCTGCACTTGCACCATATTTTTCAGTGCCTTCCGGCAAGACTGTCTCTCCTGATGACCAGGGCTTTATACGCAGATGGCTTCTCTTGGAGCCGATAGACAAGCCGAACTGGACAAATACTGTGTTTGTGGACAGTTATGTTAGGGCGAATCTTGATACGGGATGGAACAAGGGAGAGGATTTCGTTGTTCCTGCCGATGGCGAAAAGGCCTGTGATTCGCTGACATGGCATGCCCTTGACAGCAGACTTTTCAATGTGAAACTCTATCGTTATGCGGTAGGTACTGAGACCGGAAGATACGGTCTGATATTCCGTGCGGTGACGATAATCGATTGTCCGGAGGATATGGTGGACGTGCGCCTTGCAGTGGGGTCGAATTCAGCGTCGATGTGGTGGATCGATGGCGAAGAGGCTCTGATCCTTTCCGGTGACAGAAGAATGGTGATGGATGACGGTGCATCCCGCAGGCTGACCCTCAGGAAAGGACGCCACGTCATCACCGGATCTGTGATAAACGGGCCTGGCATGAGTGATTTCTGCGTCCGATTCATAGATGAGGATGGTGACCCTGTCCTGAATTATGATATACGTTGTAAATAGAAGAATCATGAATATTATCGCAAGACTTGTAATAATTGCTGCATTTGCTTCTGCTGCAATATCTGCGGCGGCACAGGAAGGAAAGCCATGGATTCATGACCCTTCTACGATAATGGAGTGCGACGGGAAGTATTATACTTTCGGGACAGGCGGAGGAGGTCTGATTTCAGAAGACGGATGGATATGGTACGGTGGTGCCGTGCGTCCGGGTGGTGGAGCGGCTCCTGATGCCCTCAAGATAGGGGATAGATACCTGATCGCCTATAGTTCCACCGGAGGAGGTCTGGGAGGTGGCCATGCCGGAAGGATACTTACGATGTGGAACCGTACCTTGGATCCCGAGTCTCCGGATTTCGGATATACAGAGCCGATAGAAGTCGCTTATTCGGAGGTGGATGAGGACTGCGACGCTATAGATGCCGGTCTGTTCATGGACCCGGTCACAGGACGTCTCTGGTGTACATACGGAACATATTTCGGATTCATACGCATCGTCGAACTCGATCCGCGTTCAGGTGCCCGGGTGGAAGGTAATGAGCCCGTCGATATCGCCATCGACTGTGAGGCTACGACAATCATCTGGCGTAACGGATGGTACTACCTCCTCGGAACTCACGGAACGTGCTGCGACGGGGTGAACTCTACGTATAACATAGTGGCGGGACGTTCCCGTAATGTTACAGGACCATATGTGGACAATTGCGGAAGGGATATGCTCGCAGGTGGCGGAAAGATGGTCATTGATGCGGAGGACCGTCTCTTCGGTGCCGGTCATTTCGGACGATATGTAGAGGATGACGGGGTCGAGAAGATGTCCCTACATTTCGAGGCAGACCTGGACCGCAGCGGACGAAGCGTTCTGGCCATCCGTCCGTTGCTTTGGGTGAATGACTGGCCTGTAGGAGGATCTCTTTTTGAGGAAGGCACGTATGAGATTTCTTCTGTACGCAGAGGTTATGCGTTGGAACTTGCCGTGGATTTTGTGAGGATGGCGGTAGAAAGACAGCCTTTCTTCAGGATATATCCTGAAGAGCCTGTAAAATCCCTTGACGTTCAGAAACTTGAAGACGTTCTGAGTACATGGCCGGAAGGTGAGACAGGTGTCCGTATCGGTGACTGGATGAACCGCCCGCACCAGAGGTGGATGATATCAGCGGTACCGGAGGCTGGAGGATATCCGGGAGGACCATATTTCAAGATTTCCATTGAAGGGACCGGAAGGGTACTGGCTGCGGCCGAAGGTGCGGAACTGATTGTTCTTCCTGAATTTACAGGAGCCCCTGAGCAACTATGGCGTATCGAGCAGTTGACTGACGGTACCTATCGTATAATGCCGAAATCCATCCCTGATTGCAGTGAGCCTTATGTGCTTGTCTCCATTGCAGACAGTACCCCGACTCTGGCAAGGTATGATTTCAGTTCAGATAACTGCAAGTGGATTCTCAAAAGAAAAGCAGCCTGTTTATAGGCTGCTTTCCCCTTTATCTCATGATGGTTGTTTCGCGGTCAGGTCCCACGGAAATGATCTTGATAGGGACTTCGAGGAAGTTCTCCATGAATGCGATGTAGTCGCGGAATTCCTGAGGAAGTTCCTCTTCTGTGCGGCAATGTGTCAGGTCTCTCTTCCATCCCTTGAACTCTGTGTATACAGGCTGGATGTCTGCGAATGTGTCGAACGGCCACTGGTCAGAAGGCTTTCCGTCAACGATGTATGATGTGCACACCTTGATGGTCTCGAATGTGTCGAGGCAGTCTGACTTCATCATGATGAGGTCGGTCACGCCGCTGATCATCACTGCATATTTGAGAGCCACGAGGTCGAGCCAGCCGCA
>JAFVHZ010000058.1 GCA_017474265.1 Bacteroidales bacterium
ACTGTCCGGAAAAATTGAGCGAAGCGAAAGCAAGTCCCCTCTCCGAGAGAGGGGATTTAGGGGAGAGGTAACGTAGTCTTATTTCATATTATGCACGACTTCGGGAAAAGATATGACATATAAAATATTGAAAAGAGTGATACTGTCCGAAATATGAAAGCAATGATATTTGCAGCGGGCCTGGGCACCCGTCTCAAGCCGATAACAGATACACTTCCCAAGGCTCTGGTCCCTCTTGGGGGAAAGCCTCTGCTGGAACATGTGGCCCGCAAACTCATCGCTTCAGGAATAAATGAGGTAGTGGTCAATGTCCACCATTTTGCCGACAAGATAGAAGACTGGATCGGAGAGCAGGACTGGATAGTCGGAAATCCGTCAGAATTGTCTGAAGGCAGGATGCTTATGCAGGTGAGTGATGAAAGGAGGCGCCTTCTGGAGACCGGAGGTGCGGTGCTTCATGCCCGTCCTTTATTGGAAGGATGCGGAGCCTTTCTGGTCCATAATGTTGACATAATGTCCGATCTGGATATCCCGTGGTTCGTCTCGCAGCATGGTCCGCATTCTTTCGCCACTCTTCTTGTGAGCGAGCGGAAGTCTTCGCGCTACCTGCTTTTCCATCCTGACAGCATGCTGCTTGTCGGTTGGACCAATGTGAACACAGGGGAGATGCGTCTTGCCGGACCTTGGGTGGATCCGGACAGATGCCGGCGTCTGGCATTCTCAGGAATACATATCCTTTCTGAAGATGTTCTGGAGGAAATGGAGACTTATGCGGTGTCACATGGCATGTACATAACTACGGATGCTCCAAGGTTCTCGATAATTGATTTTTATCTGGATATGTGCCGTGTGCGTACGATTTATGGTGTGGAGGCTCCGGGGCTCAATATAATTGACGTGGGAAAGATGGACACCCTTGAACAGGCGGAATCCCTTTTAAAACAATTGTAATATGAAATTTATAGGAAACATACTCTGGTTTGTGTTGGGCGGCTTTCTCGTTGCCCTGTACTATTGGCTTGTCGGTGTACTCTTCTGCATCACCATCATCGGCATACCTTTCGGTCTTCAACTGATAAAGATCGGAACTTTCGCCCTATGGCCGTTCGGTCATGATGTCAAATCAGGACCGAACGACACTGGCTGTCTTTCGATCCTGATGAATGTGATATGGATTCTTGTAGGCGGTATCGAGATAACGATGCTCCACCTGTCTTTCGGAGTGTTCTGCTGCCTGACCATCATCGGCATACCTTTCGGAATCCAGCATTTCAAGATGGCCCTTCTGGCCCTTGTCCCTTTCGGAAAGACCATCTCCTGTCGCTATACTTTTACCCAGGTAATGATATGCAAGTTTACACAATAGTCATGATATTCCAGCCAGAATCAAAAAAAACTCCTGTTTTTTGATTCCAAATGAAAAAAATCAGGGAAAACCACTTTTTTCAGACAAAACAGACTTCAGAATCAAAAAATCGCCCGACTTTTTGATCCTACCGGAGAACAGTATAAAAACAGAATGCCATCAACACTTCTTTATGCCTTGGATGCTTTAAGGTGCAGAAATGGCTAAGGTGCATCCGGCACTGCCTGCAGATGAAGTAATGTAGGCCCCAATTTCTTTGCTAAGGCGATTGCAGACATGTATTATATTGTCATCGGAGGGATTTCATCGCAGTTGCTGCGTGCTCCGTCCTTGGCGAAAGGAATGTTGCGGAGAACTACCAATGCGCTTGCAACGAATGCGATGCATGCGATGAAGACTCCTGCGTAGGCCCACGGACTGAGGACTTCTGTGAAGTTCTCTGCTTCTTCGAGTGCCGGTATCTTGCTGAATACCACTGCCATCGTGTTGTTGACGCAGTGCATGAGCATGGTGAGTTTCAGCGATCCGGTCCTGTAGTATACATAGCCGAAGAGTAGTCCGAGAATGAATGCCGGAAGAGCCTGCCATGGATTCATGTGCAGGATAGCGAAGAACAGGGCGGATACGCATATGGCGGTCACCGGACCTGTCTTCTGAAGAAGGCCTCTCAGTACGAGACCGCGGCATAGCCACTCTTCAAATACCGGTGCGAATACGGATACTGACAGGAGAGTGATCCATACCGGACCTTCCAGAAGCATCTTCATTGTCTGCTCAAACCATTCGGGAGGATTCGGCAGGAGGGTGTTGATGCTGTCTGCCATGAATGCGGCAGCAACAGTGGCAATTGATACTATGACCGCCATCCTGAAGCCTCCAAGTTTTCCGAAGTGGCAGTTGTCCAACGAATAACCGGTCTCGAAATATTCGTTCCTTCTGCTATGGGCTGATGCGTACAGCATAGGAGGAATGAACATCACCGGATAGGATATCACCGTACCGTACATGGTGGCGAATTCCGCAGACACCAATGCTAGTGCGCCCACGATGATGTTTCCGAGAAATGCTCCGATCAGGAACATCACGAAAAGCATTGCCATGCCGCCATAGCCTGGCACGTAGTGATTATAATTAGGGAAGAGCGCGTATGACGCCCTTCCCTGATGTCTTTTGAAAAATCCCATAGTTTAGTGAAACGACGTGAGGATCTATTTCTTATATAAAGGTGTAGGATAAATGCCTTTGTCAGCGAATTCCTGGAACTTTGCCACGACGCCCGGTCTGTCCTCCTTGAAGGTGACGCCGAACCAGCGTGAAGGAGTCGAGAGGAGTTCGCATTTTCCTGTACCTTCCTTGATGATGCAGTCGATGGCGTATGGGATGTAGAATTCAGCCTTCAGTTCGTTGATGTTGCTTTCAAGGAACTTGGTGAATATCTCGCCGCTCTTTTCGAAGTAGTCCGGAGTGAAGCCCCACATGTTCATTGAGCAGAGCGCCTTAGGAGCAAGTTCAACAGTCTCGCCGGTAACGTTGTTCTCGCCGTAGATCTTTCCGTCTTCAGCCATGGCGATCTTATGATGCTCCACGACGTCTGTGAGGAAACCTGTTTCGTCTGCGGCACCGATACCGCGTGATACACCGCCTGATTCTGAAAGGGTGTTGTCGAGTTCAAAGCCTACGAGAGCATATTCTCCTGTCTTGCCTTCGTGTGCTCTGAGCCAGTCTCCGAGGATGCGGAATGATTCCTTGCCATAGTAGTCGTCACCGTTGATCACTGCAAACGGCTCCTTTACGACTTCCTTGCCCATAAGCACTGCATGTGCTGTTCCCCATGGCTTTTCACGTTCCGGGTTGAGTGTGAACTGCGACGGAATCTTGAAGAGTTCCTGAGTCACGAACTGGAATTCCAAAGGCTCGCCGTCAACGCATTTCACGTTGCTGTACTTCTCTTTTACCACCTGCTCCATCTGCTCCTTGAAATATTCACGGACGATGTATACTACCTTGCCGAATCCGGCCTCCACTGCATCGTATATTGAATAGTCGATGATGGTTTCTCCGTTAGGGCCGAGTCCGTCCATCTGCTTGAGGCCGCCGTAACGGCTGCCCATGCCTGCTGCAAGTACCAGAAGTGTTGGTTTCATATTTGATAGAATTTAAATTATAATTGAACGATAGTTGATTTTCTGAATTATGGTTTAATTATTTGTCAAAAATAGTTAATTTTGTCGACATATCCGCCCTTTGCCGGGTTTTTTCTTTATTTTACACTAATCAGTTGAAGGTTTTGGGAAGAATTGCTGATATTTTCAAGGGACCGCACCGCAAGTTTGCATGGTTCGTGGTCATAGTTACCGGGCTGTTCGCTATACTGTGGGTGGTAGGGCCTGGCAATACTGTCATACATTGGGCGAAGGCCGGTGCTGAAATCCGCCGACAGGAGAGGCTCATCAAGGAATATGAGACTCAGAATGCCGAGATGGATGAGCGGATAAACAGACTGAGGACGGACAGGGATACATTAGAAAAATTCGCCAGAGAACAGTTCAATTTTGCTGTCCCTGGCGAAGATGTATACATTGTTGAATGATATTCTAGAATCCCGTGTAGGTCCAAGGGGATATGGCACGGAGTTCCTCCTTCACAGATTCGCTGACATCGAGGGTCTCGATGAACTCTGCGATCACTTCATGATTGATGCCCGCACCTGTACGAGTCAGAGCCTTGAGCGTCTCGTAAGGGTTCGGGTAGTTTTCTCTGCGGAGGATGGTCTGTATGGCCTCTGCGAC
>JAFVHZ010000059.1 GCA_017474265.1 Bacteroidales bacterium
GCGGGAATTTTGTTTTAAATTCAGATGATGTAATCGCAGTTACATCAACTGTTCCTCCAATTGCCTCTTTTATGTACTCCCATACCTTCCAGCCTTCTTCATACGGCCATGATGCGTGGCTGGGGATTGTGATTTTTACAACCGCGTCATCAGGGATTACTTTCCCCTCAGGAATGTCATAAGAGACTTCGCTGCCGGCACCGCTGTTTCCGCCGCACGCGCAAAGCGCAAGCAGCATAACGGTTGCGAGAGTTAATGCGAGTATTCTTTTCATTTTGATTTTCCTCCGTTTATTTTTTTCTGTTTGTACCCTCATTATATCACCCTCAGGATTGCGCCGTCTTTCACAATCCTACGAATTTATCCACAATGAAAGCTTTTCCAATTGACAAAGCTTTGTTTATTTTATACAATTATCCTATAAAACAAAAAGTTACGGAAAGGTGGGCGTTTTGGCAAATGATCCCCTTAAAAAATGATCTCCTCAATTACAGCTATTCCGTATATAGATTCTACAATATAAATAAGCCGATAATCGCAGAAAAGGTTGACCTTTCAACACCGTCCCGGATTGACCTTATGCCGCACTGCCATGATTTTCCGCAGGTATGGTATTGCCTTAACGGCTCCTTTTCGATAACCGTCAACGGTATCACATATGAGATGACCCCCGGTTCTCTTTTAACAGTTCCGCCGGGAGCACTGCACAATCTTTTTATGCCTGAAGTCTCCTCTCTCGAAGCATTCAGAACCAACGTTAATTATGACATTTTTATGGACGAAGAGACGGAAAAATATCTCAATTCAAAGATACATCTTTTTATGGGCGCCTTCCGCTCCGAGCTTCAGCTTGATGAGCTTGCACCCATCATTTTACCGGAAAAATTCCGCAATGAAGCAGGCGTTCGTTCGGCCTGAATGACGAGACCAACTGCCACTTCCTCAATCTTCCGTTCTATGAGACCGGAGGCATCAAGAAGGGAGAGCGCACACAGGCAGACATCGACATCATAAAGGACCTTCTTCAGAAGGTGCAGCCGCATCAGATCTATCTTGCAGGAGACCTTGCAGACCCTCATGGTACACACCGCGTATGTACTGAGGCTGTCCTTGAGGCCATCAACCAACTTCAGGGTGAGGAGTGGCTCAAGGAGTGTCATGTATGGCTCTACAGGGGCGCATGGATGGAATGGGAACTCGGAAAGGTTGATATGGCGGTTCCGCTGAGTCCTGATGAAGTGATCAAGAAGCGTCATGCGATCTACCGTCACCTTTCTCAGAAGGACATCGTTCCGTTCCCTGGAGAAGACCCACGCGAATTCTGGCAGAGGGCAGAAGAAAGGACCGGCAACACCGCACGTCTGTATGACGAACTGGGTATGGCCGAGTATCAGGCAATCGAAGTATTTGTGAAATTGTTTTAACATCATATCAAATGAGAGTAATAATCGAACAGAACAGCGCAAACGGCTCGGTATGGGCAGCGCGTTACATAGTGTCAAGGATCAAGGCGAAGGCAGCGGTTACAGACAAGCCGTTCGTACTCGGTCTCCCTACAGGAGGAACACCTGTAGGCACATACAATGAACTCATCCGCATGTACAAGGCAGGTGAAGTGTCTTTCAAGAACGTCATCACCTTCAATATGGACGAGTATGTGGGACTCCCTGAGGAGCATCCTGAGAGTTATCATTCATTCATGGCCCGCACCTTCTTCGACCATGTGGACGTGCCGAAGGAAAACATCAACATCCTCAACGGAAATGCCGAGGACCTCGTTGCCGAGTGTGCTGCATATGAGGAGAAGATCAAGGCGGCAGGCGGAATCGACCTCTTCATGGGTGGTGTAGGCGAGGACGGACACCTTGCTTTCAACGAGCCGTTCTCATCGCTCGTCTCCCGCACCCGCATCAAGAGCCTTACCTATGACACCATCCTTGTGAACTCACGTTTCTTCGACGGTGACATCAGCAAGGTGCCGACTACAGCCCTCACAGTGGGTGTAGGCACAGTGATGGATGCAAAGGAAGTCCTCGTTCTTGCATTCGGCCACAAGAAGGCCAATGCCCTCAAGGCAGCGATCGAAGGTGCATACTCACAGGCTTGCACACTTTCGGCACTTCAGGCACATCCTCACGGAATCATCGTTGCTGACGAACTCGCTGTCGGTGAACTGAAAGTGAATACATACAGATATTTCAAGGATATCGAGAAAGATAATCTGTTGTAAAGATGAATAGATTCAGACCATTGATTCTGACAGCCGTGATCATATTCACGGCTTTTCTTGCATATGGACTGTGGACGGTTCCGAGCCCTCAGCCTGCCGATGCTCCGGGCTTTTCTGCCGAGCGTGTAGTAAAGGATATCGAAGTGATTTCGCGTGAACATCACTCCGTAGCCCATCCTCAGGAAAGGGCGGAAGTGCGAGAATATCTGATCTCCAGACTTGAAGGACTGGGGGCAGATACTGTGATGACCTTTGAGTATGATTCTTTGAGAGACCCAAGGAACAGACCTTACATCGGTGTATTTGATGCTGTGAACCTGGTCGCTGATTTCGCTCCTCTGCAGGCCTCTGAGGACACCACATGGCTCATGATGGTCGCCCACTACGATTCGCGCTTCGCTCAGGCTATGCCGAAGGATACGGTCTGGTCATATGGTGCTGCAGATGACGGATACGGAGTAAGTGTCATTCTTGAGACTGTTTCTCAGGCGCTTAAGCAGAGAGAGCATTGGAATCAGGGATTGAAGGTCCTCTTTACTGATGCAGAGGAGGTCCTGATGATAGGAATGACTACAATGTGGGAGAAAGACAGGCAGGTATTCGACAATGTAGGCCTTATGATAAACCTTGAGGCCCGCGGACCTTGGGGACCGTGTCTTCTTTTCGAGACCAGCCCGGGAAATGAAAAGGTGATGGACCTTTATGCCGATGCAGCACGATATCCGTTCACCTATTCCCTCACGACTGTGGTCTACAACTTCATGCCTAACTTCACCGACTTCACCATCGTGAAGGATGAGATACCGGGCATGAACTTTTCCACCATCGCCGACATCAATCATTACCATACAGACCTTGACAACTTCAGCAATGTGAGCCCTAAGTCACTTCAGCATTATGGGGCACAGGTGCTTCCTGTGGTGATGGAATACCTCACAGATGCGAAATATGCTGACAAGGACTATTTCAGGTCAGACAAGGATACTGTCAATTTCACGGTTCCTGCCCTCGGACTCTTCAATTTCAGCAAGACATGGTGGATGATCATCAACATCATTGTGTATGTGTTCTTCATTCTGCTGTTCATGCTGGAGATTGTACGCGGAAGGCTCAAGGCAGGCAAGACATTCAGAAATACCGCAATAGTGCTTCTTTCTGGAATCCTGGTGCTGGCTTTCGGCGAACTTGTGGCGTACATATGTTCTGCGATTGCCGGAGCAGATTTCGAGCCTTTCGGAATCATTGGTGGAATTCCGTTTGACAATGCGGCGATGATAGTGTCCATGGCTGTAATAGCCGCTTCTGTCGTTGCTGTATATTGCGTCGGAAGAGCCAAGGCGGTGCGTCAGGTGGCCGGTTCGATGAGAAAGAATGCTGCGGCCAATGCCGCTGCGCATCATGCCTACGAGAATCTGTATGGGACCCTCTTCCTGATGTTCGTCCTGAGTCTGGTGCTTGTGATCGCTCTTGGAGAGAATCTGATGTGCTTCATCCCTCTCTTCTGTGCTGTGGCCGCGATGATCCTGTACCATCTCACATCGCTGAAATTCTGGCTGGTGGCTTCGATAGTCGTGATTCTCCTGCATGCATTCTCATTCCTCTATGCGCTTGCTATGGCATTGACCATCGGTGCATTCGGAGCAGTGGCGATGCTTGCGTTCTTCGACATCATGGTGTTGATTCCGCTTGCTGACCTTTATCTTCTGAATACCGGAAAGAAGAAGTAGGACGTTCCATAAAAAAACGACAGGCATTGTTTATAGGTGACCCCTTGCACAGTGCCTGTCGTTTTTTTGTATTATTTCGGAGTAGAGGCGGTAGGGTAAGTTTGGCTCAGTTCCGTCGGAACAAGTTCCGACTCCATCCCTCCCACTTCGTGGGCCCCTCCCGTTCACGAGGCCACGGGCGGCCACGCCATCCAAACTTACCCTACCGCCTCTACTTATCGTTGTCATATCGACTGAGCGAAGCGATGGAGATATCTGTCAGTCGCGGCGTGCCAGACCGATGTAGTAGAGGAGGGTGGCAAGTGAACCTAGAGCGGCTACCACATATGTGTATGCAGCCCACTTGAGCGCATCGATTGCCATAGGACGGGTCTGTCCGTCAGTGATGCCTGTCTGAGTCAGCCAAGAGATGGCTCTGCTGCTTGCGTTGATTTCTACCGGAAGGGTGATGAAACTGAACAGTGTGGTGGTCGCGAAGAGTATGATGCCGAACCACAGAAGTCCCGGGAATACGTTGATGAGAAGCACTCCTGCGAGAAGGACCCACTGTACTATGTTGGAGGCGAAATTCACCACAGGGACCAAAGCGGAACGCATTCTGAGCGGAGCATAACCCATCGCATGCTGTACCGCGTGTCCGCACTCATGTGCCGCTACTGCCGCTGCGGCAACGCTCCTGCTGGCGTATACGCCCTCACTAAGGGCGACGGTCTTTGTCTGAGGATTGAAATGGTCGGTAAGCATTCCTCGGGTTGGTACGACCTTGACATCATATATGCCATGGTCATGGAGCATCTTCTGTGCCACTTCCGCTCCTGTCATTCCGTTGGGGAGTCCGACCTGAGAATACTTGCTGAAACGGCTCTGGAGCATCTGCTGAACGATGAAACTCACAGCCATTATAAGGATCATTATAAACCAAATGTTCATCTTGAATGTATTTAATTGTTAATAATTCTGTAAAAGTAAGTCAAAATACTGACATTTTGTCCGATTTCATCCGGAAATGTGCTTTCTGAAAGCGGCTAAGTATATGTGCAAAAATTATGCTGAATATAGTAGGTCATATAATGCAGAATATTTGCTATTTTTGCAGACGATTTTTGACAGACATCGGATGTATATTAACAACGACTTCTCAAGGCTGGAGATCAACCTGAGCGGATGCCTTGAGAATTACAGATATTTCAGGTCGAGACTTCAGGACAGTACAAGACTTCTTGTGCTGGTCAAGGCCAATGCATACGGACATGGAGCAGTGGAGTTTGCCTCTCTGATGGAAGAGGCTGGTGCGGACTACCTTGCAGTGGCATATCCTGTTGAAGGAGCAGAACTCAGACAGGCAGGAATCTCCCTTCCTGTGATGGTCCTGACTGCCGGTACGGACTCATTTGATGACATCATAGACAATAATCTTGAGCCGGGAATCCCCAACATATATTCCCTGAAGGTCCTGTGTGATGTCCTGGAAAAAAGGGGAGTGACAGACTTTCCTGTCCATATCAAACTTGACACAGGAATGCACCGTCTCGGTTTCATGACAGAAGAACTTCCCGAACTCATCGGATTTCTGAAGACATGCGGCAGAGTACGTGTAAAATCAATTTATTCCCATCTGGCAGCCTCTGACGATCCGTCCTGCGATCAGTTCACCGAGTCTCAGGCGGCAATGTTCAAGGCCAACGCAGATGCAATATCAGATGCAATAGGGTATAAGCCTTTATATCACCTTCTTAATTCAGCCGGAATAGAGAGGTTCCCTCAATATCAGTTCGATATGGTGCGCCTTGGTATCGGCATCTATGGCATCAGTGCCCTTCCGGATGTTCATCTGTCTCCTGTGGCTTCATTCAAGTGCAAGATCCTCCAGATCAAGACTCTGACTCCTTCGGACGGTGCCATAGGTTACGGCCGCCACGGCAGGATCGCCCCTGAGGGGACAGTAATCGCTACCATACCTGTCGGATATGCCGACGGTCTCGACAGGCATCTGAGCAGGGGCAACGCCTCGTTCATGCTCAACGGCCACCGTGTACCTACCATTGGAAACATATGCATGGATATGTCCATGCTCGACATCACAGGAGTGGATGCGAAGGTGGGAGATACTGTGACCATCTTCGGAGAAGACCCTACGATATCGGAACTTGCAGACACTCTCGGTACTATCCCATACGAGATCCTCACCTCCGTTCCCCGTCGCATCGAACGCATAATCGTAATATAATGGAAGAACTGAACAGCAGATACAAAGTCCTTTTCGTGTGCCTGGGGAACATCTGCAGGTCTCCTGCCGCCCAGGGGATTTTCGAGCATATAGTGCGCGAGAACGGTATGTCAGACAGAATAGAAGCCGATTCGGCCGGAACTTATGGCGGGCATAGGGGAGAACTTCCCGACCGCAGGATGCGTAATGCCGCCATGTATCGGGGTTATGGTCTGACGCATCGTTCGCGTCCTGTGTCAGGACTTGATTTTCTGGACTTCGATCTGATTGTCGCCATGGATGACCAGAATTATGAAGACCTCATGCATCTGGCACCTTCTGTGGAGGCCACACATAAGATAGTCCGGATGGCAAGTTACCTGAAGGCAAGGCAGATGCCATATGTGCCTGATCCGTACTACATGGGTGTCGAAGGCTTTTCTCTGGTCCTGGACCTTCTCGAAGACGGATGCCAGAACCTGTTCGATATAATAATGAACGCTAAGTTTCAGGCTTAGCGTTCATTGTGTTATAGGAGTCTTATCAGTCCGTCAATGTCTTCATCCGTGGTCTGCCAGCCGGTGACGAAGCGGACCTTGCTTTCTTTTTCGCCGCGTGGTCCCCATAATTCGAAGCCCACATCCTTCATCAATCTGTCTATGAGAATGTTCGGAAGGGTGAAGAACTGCTGGTTGGTAGGGGAGTCAATGAATGGCATGAAACCTTTTGCCTTGAATCCTTCCTTCAGACGCATGGCCAGCCGTACGGTTTCCCTGCTAATCTTCTCATATAACCCGTCTTCAAAGAGTGCTTCGAACTGGACTCCAAGGAGACGGCCTTTGGCGAGCATCGCTCCATGCTGCTTGACAAGGGGAGTGAAATGCGGCAGTACAGCGGGATTGGTGATGACCACTGCTTCTCCGAACAATGCTCCGACCTTGGTGCCTCCTATGTAGAATACATCGCTAAGCCGTGCTATATCCCTCAAGGTTACGTCGTTGCCTTCTGCAGCAAGACCATATCCGAGTCTCGCTCCGTCGATGTAGAGCGGAATGCCAGCCTTGTGGCAGACTTCGCTCAGTGCTTCCAGTTCCTTCAGGGAATAGATGGTGCCATATTCTGTAGGGAACGAAATATAGAGCATTCCCGGGGCCACCATGTGCTCGTATGTGTCGTCATTGTAGAAATCGCGGATATATCTGTCCACATCTTCTGCGTTTACCTTGCCGTCCTTGTGAGGCAATGTGAGTACCTTGTGTCCGGTTGCCTCGATGGCTCCGGCCTCGTGGACGTTGATATGTCCGCTGTCTGCTGCCAGCACCCCTTCGTGCCTTGCGAGGAGCCCGTCGATGACGGTGGCATTGGTCTGGGTACCGCCTACCAGAAGATGCACCCTGGCGTCAGGTGCGTCGCATGCCTTACGGATGAGGTCGGTTGCACGGGCTGTATACTGGTCGCATCCGTAGCCTACGGTCGCTTCGGAATTGGTGTCAACAAGGCGGCGCATCACTTCCGGATGCGCCCCTGCCATATAGTCTGAATTGAAATATATCATCTTATTTAGTCTTCATGAAACGTAGACACTTGAGTATCCATGCGGGGAGCGGTTTTGTGTCGTCGCGGTTTTCGAGGTTGAGGTAGAGGCCTAATTTCTTGAGGATAGGGATCTTGAAGGTTTCGACGAATTCGATGAGCGTTCCGTCCGGATCCTCGATATAGGTGAAATGTCCGTTAGCCTCGCCCATCTTGAAGTCTCGTCCTCCATCGCAGACGAATTCATGCCCGAATGCAGCCGCTGCTTTGCGTATTTCCTCCATATTGCGTATGTCGAAGCAGAGATGTATGAAACCCGGGTCTCCCCATAGACGTCCTTCATACAGTTTTCGAGGTGCTGGTACTCCATCTTCTTCAATCCTCTGGACAAGTTCGATATGTGAGGTTCCCATCACTTCGCACAGAGGGCCTTCGATAGGCATCGAACGCTTGAGCATCACCCTGCGGAGTTTGTACTGTCCTCCAGGTACGCCATTGAGGTCGTCGAATACGTCAGTGACGTCATATTCCACCTTGTTATAGTCCATTATTGCTCCGTAGAATGCTATGGACCTGTCCATGTCAGATACACCCAGTATGGCTCCGTTGCCACCACCTGTCTCCTTGTTCTCATTGTAGAAGCAGTAGTCGTCCTGCTCCACATCAAAGATGTTGTTCCATGGGTCCATCACGAAGAAATGCTCGTTTCCAGCAGGATTCTTCTTCGGCTTGGTGAGCAGATTGACTCCTTTTGCCTTCATTTCCTCATATGCTGCATGTACGTCGCGTGACTTCACCTTGCATGAGAATATTCCGTAGTCTCCGAATTCAGGAGTGAACTGAATATAGTTGAGTTCACGGCCTCTCGGTTCCCATACCTCGAAGCCGCCGCCTCCGCGAAGATTCAGCACCAGGATTGCGTACCTTGGCTGCGGCTTGCCTCCTGTGTATGGAAGCATTCTTTCTGCAACTCCTTCGTCGCCGAACATCTTTATGTCAAATCCGAAGACTGTCCTGTACCATGCCCAGGATTCTTCGACATTTCTTACTCCGATTCCGACCTGCTGTACTCCGCAGATTACTTTTCTCTTTGCCATATATCTTGATTTTATCTTGCAGAAACATTGCGTGCGATGAGGCGGAAAAGCCATGGCACATACTTGTAGAACGGTACCATGATGGTGTCGAAGCCTCCGATCACCTTCTGATGTCTGCAGCGGGCGATGGCACGGATGGCCTTGCGGGCACATTTGTTCACATCATATCCGTTGGCCTGTCCCGGGTCCATGATGCCTGTAGCCTTGCCGTTTCCGTCAAGGGCATTCTTCGATACGTCGGTGTGGATGCGTCCTGGGATGATGATGGTAGTCTTTATCTGAGGATATTCCAGGGCGATGGTTTCGTAGAAACCGTGGATGGCATGCTTTGATGCACAGTATGCAGACCTGACCGGGAAGCCGAATACGCCTGATACGGATGATACAACGGCGATGTGGACTCCTCTTTCAATGAACATGTCCTTAAGTGACTTCACCAGATATATGCCTCCGAAGTAATTGACTTCCATCAGTCGGCGGTCCACGCTGATATCTGTCTCAAGAGTCAGTGCACGCTGCGAGATTCCGGCATTGAGAAGCAGGAAGTCGATGAGATGCCCCTCTGACTTTACCCATGCGACGAGTTCGTCGATGGATTCGGGCTTCTCTACGTCAACGGTCTTGCACCATGACCTCACTCCAAGTTCTTCGCATTTCTTCTGTACTTTTTCAAGGGTCTCCATGCGTCTTCCCGTAAGGATGACATTAGTGCCCTTCATGGCATACTGATAGGCCATAGCCTCACCTATGCCGCTGCCGCCTCCTGTAATCAGAGCGGTCTTTCCTTTAAATTCCAGCATTTTCAGTTTCGGTTTCAGTTGATTTTGTCTGTTCTTTTCCGCATGTGAAAGAAATGTCTATAGCATCAGGCCTGCCTTTACACGGTCTGCCACATCCTGCCCTTTAAGTTGTGTAAGGATGGTCAGACCGAACTCTACAGCCCAGCCCGGTCCACGTCCGGTAATGATGTTTCCGTCCACCACGACTCCTTCCTTCACGTATTCGGCGCCTTTCGCCGTAAGAGCCTCTTCAAAGCCGTCGTAGCATGTCATCTTCTTGCCTTCCAGATCAGGAAGCAGGCTCAGGACCACGCTAGGGGCTGCGCAGATGGCAGCAACAGTACCGCCTTCAGTATAGTGCTGCTGCATGATGTCCATCAGTTTGCCGAATGCCGCGAGATTGGACGACCCGGGCATTCCGCCAGGGAAGATCATCACGTCTGACGGCAGGCATGGACCGAACGAAGTCGATGCCTTGAACTCTCCGAATGCCATGTCTGCAACAACAGGAATCCTGTTTGAACTTGTAACGATCCTGTCGTCATAGATGGATACGGTCTTGACGTTCACTCCGCCTCTGCGAAGCATGTTCACTGTCGTCAGGGCTTCAGAAACTTCGAAGCCATCTGCTAGAAAAAGGTATACTCCTTTCATGTTTTCAATATTATATCTTTATTTTACTTCAATCAACTTATTTCTCTGCTCTGATACGGAACGGGGCTACAGGGAGTCCTTCGACATTCTTGAGGTTGCCAGGCTTGAAGTCGCCCCATCCGTAACGCACCTCGCAAGGATCCCATACAAACTCGGAACGTATCCTCAGGACTTTAGGCTCCCACTCGAAATATGCATAAGTGACAGGATATAAGATGCCCTCACTTCCGGCCACTTCCAATCCTTCGATCTCCATCCATCTGTTGAGACCGTTGGATGTATTGGTCAGTTCAACTGCAAGTTCGCATGAATTGGCCATCCTGTAGCATCTTACTGCCTCAGGGCTGTCACATGCGACACGGTTGAATCCGTAGTTCCTGTTCAGAGCCATATATGCCAGTCTTTCACCCACTTCCTTCTTCTTTGCAGGGTGGATGTTGTCCTGTTCGTAACTTCTGACGAGGTCGTTGGTCACAATGATGCCGCAGTTGGCGATCTCATGTGCTGCCTTGTGCTGGGCTTCGCGCAGAAGAGCATAGTAAGGGACATCTGTGTGAGGTTTGTTGCGGTATGGAGCGATCTCCACCATATAGAACGGGAGTTCTGCATCCTTGTCGTTCCAGCATTCGCGCCAGTGGCTGACCATGTTGTCCATACGCTCCACGAACTGCTCGTGTCTGCCTACGTTAGAGCATCCCTGATACCAGATGAATCCCTTGATTGTGTATCCCTTGACAGGGTTGAGCATGGCGTTGTATGCCAGATAAGGCCTGTGGTAATGAGGCATTGATTCGATATGGGCCGGGTCCAGGTTCTCATCAGGATAAGTCTCGAGGATCTCCTTCGGAGTCCAACTCTCGATGCGGGCTCCGCCATATGCGCATGACACGATGCCGACCGGTATGTCGAGCATCTGATTCAGTCTGTGTGCAAAGAAGAATGCCGTTGCACTCATGTCAGGAATCGTATTCGATTCGGCACCTTTCCATTGCGCATCCACCTCATTCAGGGGTTCGTATGACTGCTTGATAGGAACAGTGAACATCCTGATCTTGTCTGTTGCCGGTGGAGCGCAGACATAGTCCAGAGCATTCTCTACAGGACAGTTGTAGAAGCCTCTCATAGGCATTTCCATATTGCTCTGGCCCGATGCCAGCCATACTTCTCCTACGAGGATATCCTCTGCTGTGACAGTTTCCTTTCCATCAGTAACCTTCAGACCATAAGCCTGATAACTTCCTGCAGGTGTCAGCACTGCAACGCTCCATCTTCCGTCCTTGTCAGCCTTGCAAGTGTATTCCTTGCCGTCCCACGATGTCGTGACGGTCACTTTTGCACGAGGATCGCTCCAGCCCCATATGTTTGCCTTGGTGTTCTGCTGCAGGACCATCCCGTCCTTGCAGATGTTGGAGAGAGCCAGTTTAGCCTCCATTGCAAAACATGAGCATATCAGGAGGATGATGGAAAGAATGCGTTTCATTTGTCTCAGTTTTTATGCGGTTAATACATATTTAAGACAAATTTACGAAACTATCCTGATATTGCACTTATTTTTGTGAAAAATAGTACTTAGCGCAAATACTTTGCGCAATTGACTGAAAATGGTACACTTTTGCAACAAAAACGATTGCTATTGACGAAAAAATCAGTGAAATTTGTGTCAATAATTTTTGACTATGGAGAAAACTTGGAGATGGTTCGGCAAGAAGGACAAGATCACTCTTGCCATGTTGAAGCAGATAGGGGTGGAAGGCATTGTCACCGCCCTTCATGACGTACCTAACGGAGAAGTGTGGACCCGTGAAATGATACGTGACCTTCGTGAATATATAGAAGGTTTCGGTATGAGGTGGTCTGTGGTGGAGAGTCTGCCGGTATGTGAAAGCATCAAATACGGCGGTCCTGACAGGGATGTCCTCATTGAAAACTATAAGGAGAGTCTTCGCAATCTTTCTGCCGAAGGCATACATACCATATGTTACAACTTCATGCCGGTGCTTGACTGGGCCCGTACTGATCTTGAGCATCCGAACCCTAACGGAACGACCAACCTGTATTTTTCATACAGCGAGTTTGCCTATTTCGATATATATATAGCAGGACGTGAAGGTGCGCGCGAAGAATGGGCTTCATTCAAGGTACCCGGACTGGATGTCAAGCGTGACATACTTGCAGAAGTGGAGGAACTCCGTGCGAAGATGACTCCTGAGATGGAGCACAAACTTGTGGAGAACATAATCGTCAGGACACAGGGGTTCGTAAGCGGCAACATCAGAGAGGATGACGAGCATCCTATAGAACTCTTCCGTCAGTTGCTGTCCCTTTATGACGGCATCACGAAAGAGCAGTTGCGTGAGAACATGCGTTATTTCCTCGAAGCGATAATGCCTGTGTGTGAGGAGTGCGGCATGAACATGTGCGTGCATCCTGACGATCCTCCGTTTCCTGTTCTTGGACTGCCGCGCATAGTGACTTCTGCAGAAGACATCAACTGGTTCCTCAGTGCTGTGGATAATCCGCATAACGGACTGACGTTCTGTGCCGGATCCCTTTCTGCAGGTGCGCAGAACGACGTTGTGGAAATGGCACGCAGGTATGCATCAAGGACTCATTTCGTGCATCTGAGGTCTTGTCATATATTTGAAAACGGGGACTTTACCGAGGCAAGTCACCTTGGAGGGCGTGCAGACATCATCGAACTTGTCCGTATCTTCGAGAAGGAGAATCCGGGTCTTCCGATGCGCGTGGACCACGGAATGACCATGTTTGACGATGCATCTAAGGGCTACAACGCCGGCTACTCCTTCCTCGGAAGGATGTTCGCGATGGGACAGGTGCAGGGAATACTGGCCACTGTCGACAGGGAATTGGGAATTGAATATAAACAGACTGGATTCTATGAATAATCTTTTTGACATCAAAGGAAATGTGACCGTCATCACAGGCGGCACAGGCGTCCTGGGACGCACAATAGCAAAATATCTTGCTCTCGAAGGAGCCAAGGTCATCATCCTCGGCCGTAAGGAAGAGGTGGGAAATGCCATTGCAGAGGAAATAGTTCAGGCCGGAGGATGCTGCGAGTTCATGAAGACAGATGTCATGAATGCTGAGGTTGTGAAGAAGAACTGTGAGGACATTCTCGCCAAGTACGGACGTGTCGACACGCTCCTGAATGCGGCTGGAGGCAATATGCCGGGCGCTACCATTCCGCCTGACAAGACATTCTTCGACCTTCAGGTGGACCAGTTCCAGACAGTTCTGAACCTCAATCTTACAGGTACGGTCATTCCGACGCAGGTCTTCCTTGAGCCGATGGTGAAGCAGGGCAAGGGAAGCATCATAAACTTTTCGTCAATGGCCGCATTCCGTCCGATGACACGTGTTGCAGGATATGCTGCCGCAAAGGCCGGTATCTCAAATTTCACCGCCTTCATGGCTGCCGAGTGTGCAAAGAAGTTCGGAGAAGGCATCAGGGTAAATGCAATCGCGCCGGGATTCTTCATCACAGAGCAGAACCGCAGTCTTCTGACCAATCCGGACGGTACATACACCCAGCGTGGTCAGGATGTGATCCGCCAGACTCCGTTCGGCCGCATGGGCGACCCTGAAGAACTCTGCGGCACCATCCACTACCTTATGTCAGACGCCTCGAAGTTCGTCACCGGCACGGTAGCGGTAGTCGACGGCGGATTCAACGTCTTCGCGATGTAGAAAAAACAGACATGCTGCATCAGTTGTGATGCAGCATGTTCAGTTTTATCTTCTTCAGTTCTTCGAGCGGACGTTCCGGCTGCTCGACATCACATGGTACCGGCATGCCGGAGAATTCTCCGAAATACTGCACGCATGCATCGCGCCACCACCTTGCATCACTTTCCTGGATGGCAAGTTTCTCACGCACAGCCTCCCATCTCCCGGCATCCACATATGGCTTGGCATCTTCCCAGATCGCCTGATATCTGCGCACTGTCTTTATGCCCCTGTCATACCTGTGACACATCTCGTCCCAGAACGTCCTTCCGGATGACATCCTGTGATCCCACGGGATGTGGTGGAACCACAGTAGGAGTTCCTCAGGACAGGTCTCAAGAGAATTATACATCGATGCAAGAGGCTCATGGTACTGGTCCACATTGCAACTGCCTGACCGGGTCCTGTCGAAGCCGATGCCAAGTGAGTCTGCCTGATGGTAGTATTTTGGAAGCCAGTCAAGACGTGCTCCTTCCGGTTCATACCAAGGCTCAGGACCGTAATGGTGGATCCCGGCAAAAATGTGATGAAGACCTAGAGGCATCATGTAGTCTACAGCGGCCTCACGAGAGGTCATCATCATGTCCAGTACCGGTCCGACGAATTCCTTCTCATATCTCTCCGACCCATACGAGTTCCTGCTCGGGAAGGTCTGCAGGATCCATTCCCTTGCTATTTCCTCGGATGAAAGTCCGGCATTCCATGCCAGACGGCCGAATCCGTACCATGATGACTGGGCGAAATGATGGCCGCACCAGTTCTTGTCACGTCCGATGTTCGCTACACCTGCAATCGCGGTTGTCTTATATGCTTCCGGATAGACCTTCCCCGTGGTTATGTCGGCCACAGTATGGCCAGGCCCTTTGCAGTATGTGTCGCTGTCCATGCATTCTTCGAACTGTGTCATCATATATACAAGATGATTTGATCCGCCCATGTATTCCTGAGTGATCTGGAACTCGATCATCATTGCGGTCCTGGACATGGCACCGAAAAGCGGACTGAAAGGTTCACGCGGCTGGAAATCTACCGGTCCGTTCTTTATCTGCACCAGAACATTGTCCTTGAACTGCCCGTCGAGAGGCACGAATTCATCGTATGCCTGATTGGCCCTGTCTGCGCTGTTCGGAGCGTATACGAATGCCCTCCACATGACTATTCCTCCGTATGGTTCCAGAGCCTCGGCGAGCATGTTCGCTCCGTCGGCATGGGTGCGTCCGAAATCCTGAGGACCGGGAAGACCTTCGGAATTGGCTTTTACCAGGAATCCTCCGAAATCAGGAACAAGAGAATATATTTCGGCAACCTTTCCCTTCCACCATTCTCTTACTGTGGGGTCTAGAGGATCGGATGTCGGAAGTCCTCCGAGTGCTGCCGGAGACGAAAAGTTCACTGAAAGATACACGTGCACGCCGTATGGACGCATCACGTCAGCGATTTCTGCGACCCTTTCGAGGTAGTCATGCCGAAGCATCTCAGGAGTTGCGTTCACATTGTTGAGGACGCTTCCGTTGATGCCGACCGATGCATTCAGACGGGCATATTCCTGTATGAGTTCCACAGGTACAGGTTCTCCCCAATGCCATATCGACCATCCGGCATAGCCTCGCTCAATAGTGTTGTCGAGGTTGTCCCA
>JAFVHZ010000060.1 GCA_017474265.1 Bacteroidales bacterium
ATGCTTCATGATCTCAATGAATCCGTCCAATGTCTCCTTCGACTCCGTCTCTGTCGGCTCGATCATTATCGACTGATGGCATATTCGTCCCTATCGGAGGAGGCGGACTTGCATCAGGCCTCGGAGCATACATCAAGGCGATGTCACCTGAGACAAAGGTCATCGGTGTGGAGCCAGGTGGAGCACCATGCATGAAGACTGCCATCGACAAAGGCGAGATTGTGGACCTGCCTGAAATCGACAAGTTCGTTGACGGAGCGGCTGTAAAGAAAGCCGGAGAAAAGACATTCGAGGTCTGCCGCCAGGTTCTGGACGACATCGTTATTGTCCCTGAGGGCGCAGTATGTACCATGATCATCCAGATGTACAACAAGAGTGCGATCGTAGTGGAACCAGCGGGAGCACTGTCGACCGCAGCACTCAGATTCTACGCAGACAAGATCAAGGGCAAGAAGGTGGCATGCATCGTCAGCGGAAGCAACAACGACATCACCCGCATGGAAGAG
The DNA here is from genome assembly GCA_017474265.1 of Bacteroidales bacterium. GTDB lineage: Bacteria > Bacteroidota > Bacteroidia > Bacteroidales > UBA932 > Cryptobacteroides. The sequence continues at coordinate 507 of JAFVHZ010000060.1, forward strand.
ATCCGCGAAAAGTCCCTTCTCTACGAAGGACTCAAGCATTACTTCATAGTGAACTTCCCTCAGAAGTCCGGTGCTGTGGTATCGTTCATCAGCAATGTGATCGGACCGACTGACGACCTTGTGCACATCCAGTACATCAAGAAGACCAACAAGAATTCAGGACCGGCCCTCATCGGTATCGAGATCGCCGCGAAGGAGGACTTCGAGCCGCTCCTGCGCAGGATGGACGAGCACGGAATCAAATACGAATACATAAACGACAACAACCTGCTTTTTGAAATACTAATCTGATAACTATACACAACGACATGGCAAACATTGACTGGAACAAACTGACATTCTCGTACACGAAGACTAACACCATCCTGAAGACCACCTTCAAAGACGGTGCATGGACCCCGGTAGAAAGCCTTACCGATGACTATCTGAGCCTCAGTTCGTATGCTGGCGCACTTCACTATGCGATCGAATGCTTCGAGGGGCTTAAGGCATTCAGAGGCAAGGATGGCAGAATCCGTCTCTTCAGACCTGAAGAGAACGCAAAACGTCTGATAAGGTCTGCACAATACCTTGGAATCGAAGCCCCTTCTGTAGAAATGTTCGTGGACATCTGCAAAAAGGCAGTACTGGAGAACGAGGACTTCCTTCCTCCATATGAGGTATCCGGAGCATCCCTCTATCTCCGTCCTACACTCATCGGTTCAAATCCTCAGTTGGGAGTCCAGTCATCTAAGGAAAGCACATTCCTTCTTCTCTGCTCGCCTGTAGGAGCATATGTAGGTGGTGCTCTTGATGCTGTCGATGTCGTGATCGCACGAAACTATGACAGGGCTGCACCTAACGGATCAGGCGCATTCAAGGTCGGCGGCAACTATGCATGCTCGCTCCGCTCGCTCAACATCGCCCACGAACAAGGATATAAGGCCGTCCTGTATCTGGACCCTGCCACAAAGACACATATCGACGAATTCAACTCATCGAACTTCTTTGCGATCAAAGGCAACTCATACATCACACCTAAGTCTGACTCCATCCTTCCATCAATCACAAACATGTCGCTCGAGACTGTTGCAGCACATCTCGGCATGACTGTGGAGAGAAGGCCGGTTCCGGTTGAAGAACTCAGTACATTCGAAGAGGTGGGAGAATGCGGAACTGCTGTAGTGATCACTCCTGTACACAAACTTGTGGACAAGCCTTTCCTTGAGTCTGACGAAGAGACCGTATACACATACGGCGACGGTCAGTGCGGTCCTAAGTCACTTAAACTCTACAACTATATCAAAGCCATCCAGCGCGGAGAAATCGAGGACGAATTCGGCTGGATAGTATATGTAGACTGATTACTGCGCAAAGGCATAGGAGACACCTATGCGCACCTGATGAAACGGCCAGTCATTGAAGCCTGCCTGATGCGAGACAATCAATGCTGTCCTGCCTAAAGAGTAGGAAAGACGGGTCTTCAGAGTAACAGGAAAGTCCCCTATCCCTTCCCAACCGACATAGCCGCCAAGAGCCATATCAGCAGACCAACGGTTCCTGGCGGCTTTTATCATGCCACCGAACATCACCGCATCATTCTGTCTGCCATTATCTGTCTGCCAGCATAGGAAACCGGTGCTCAATGCTGCACGCAGGCTCCATTCAGACGCTTCCGAAAGAAGTTCCCTTCCAACAGCGACATCAAAGAAATAGCCAGGGCTGTCATATACTCTTGCCGTACCGTACGAATTGCCAGAGGCTGATTTCAACGCCGCCCTTATGGTCATGTCGAGGCCGGAGCGTTTCTGCTCCAGAATCATTATATCAGTGCTGACATACACATCACCGGAATCCCATCCTGAAGTCCAGCCATCAATGCCAGTCCTTCTCAAGGAGTTGATTTCCGGACTGCTTCTGAAATACTCGACAACCGGCATCCACAAGACGAGATTGACCCTACGATGGAACAGAGGGAGAGTCACCTTTGCAAAAACATCAAAAGTAAGATCATCATTCAAAGCATCTGTCATTGTACATCCGAAAGCATCACCATATAATTCCAGGACGACATCTTCGGAGGTCCTTCCGTCAAGCATATCCGGCACAGGAAACGCATTCGGTCCAAAATAGGCTGGGGCTATCATTGACGGAATGCTCAGATCAGGAGCAACAATCTGTGTCTGGCCCATCGCCACATAAGGAAACAGGACCAGGATCAGCAATATAATCTTCTTCATTATTTAGGTGCTATACGATACAGGATTACTGCAATTACGGCAAACACAATGTTCGGAAGCCACAAGGCGAATGCCGGAGACAGGGCATCCGTATGGACGAACATCTCGCTGAACTTCATGAACAGGATGTATGTGAAGGCCAGGGCTATACCTGCTCCGATGTTCCATCCTATTCCTCCCCTCCTCTTCTTGGACGAGAGAGCCACACCCATGATGGTCAGGATGAATGCAGAGAAAGGCAAGGCGAAACGATTGTTCTTCTGGATGAGGGAATACCTCACATTGGCATCTCCACGCATCTTCTGCGTCTTTATCATTTCCTCCAGTTCGAAATAATTGAGAGTCTCCACAGACTTCTCGTTCCAATAGAAATCCTTCACGGACAACGCAAGGGCCGTATCCAACTGTCTGCCGCTGCTGATCTTGTCTGTAAGGTCGTCATTATATTCCCTGATGAAATATTTCTTCAGCCTCCATACATTCCTTGTCGTATCGTATACGGCGGTTTCTGCCGTGATTTTGGAAACCAATCTGCTGTCTTCTATCTTCTCAAGAGTAAACCTGTACGCAGTATTGTTCCATGCACTGAAGGACTCTGCGAAAGCAAATTCTCCGGGAGCGATCTGATAATGGACATTCCGTCCGACACTCTTTGTCTTGTCCTTTATGTATTTCGTCTCGAAAGCAATCCTTTCCTTATTGGATTCTGGTATGACAAAAAGATTCAAAGTCAATGAAAATATGGCAATCAGGGCCGCTGAAAAGAGATATGGGACCATCATCCTATGAAAACTGATGCCACATGAAAGAATCGCGACAATCTCAGAATCCGCCGCCATCTTCGAAGTGAAGAAGATCACCGTAATGAACACGAACAGAGGACTGAACATATTCATGAAGTAGGGAACGAAGTTGACATAATAGTCAAATATGATGGCACGCAGAGGGGCCTCCTTCTCAACGAAATCGTCAATCTTCTCACTGATGTCGAATATGATGACGATGCCGATAATAAGGATCAAAGCCACGAAGAACGTGCTTATGAACTTCTTGACTATGTATATGTCAAGTTTTCTTGGTCTGAGGTCAAACTCCATATCTTATAGTCTTGTAGTTATCCTGCGGACAGTCTCATCCTTCCATGCCTTGAAGTCGCCCGCCTTTATATGCTTGCGCGCTTCACGCACAAGATCAAGATAGAAGGCAAGGTTGTGCTCGCTGGCAATCTGTCCTGCAAATATCTCCCCTGCCACAAAAAGATGGCGCAGGTATGCCTTGGTGTATGTATGGTCTACGAATGATGTTCCCTTCGGATCCAGAGGGGAGAAATCATCAGCCCACTTCTTGTTCTTCATGTTGATGATTCCGTCCCAGGTAAACAGCATACCGTTTCGGCCGTTACGGGTAGGCATGACGCAGTCGAACATGTCCACTCCCCTCGCGATGCCTTCAAGAAGATTTGCAGGAGTGCCGACCCCCATAAGGTACCTCGGCTTGTCTTCAGGGAGAATCGGGCATACGACTTCGAGCATTTCATACATCTTTTCCGTCGGCTCACCTACTGCAAGTCCTCCGATGGCATATCCTTCACGGTCGAGGGCCGCTGCATGATCCACGGCCTCACGGCGCAGGTCAGGATAGACGCAGCCCTGGATGATAGGGAAAAGCGCCTGCGAATAGCCATACAAAGGCTCAGTCTCATCGAAATGCTTCACACATCTCTCCAGCCATCTCTGTGTGAGGGCCAGGGACTTCTTCGCATATTTGTAATCCGCATCTCCCGGACAGCACTCATCAAGGGCCATCACGATATCGGCACCGATGATGCGTTGCGTGTCCATATTGTTCTCCGGGGTGAAGATATGCTTGGAACCGTCTATGTGCGAACGGAAAATGCATCCGTCCTCGGTAAGTTTGCGTATCGGGCTCAAGGAGAACACCTGAAATCCACCACTGTCGGTAAGGATCGGCCGGTCCCATGACTCGAACTTATGCAGTCCGCCCGCAGCCTTCAGCACATCAAGCCCCGGACGGAGATAAAGATGATATGTATTTCCCAGGATGATTTCGGCCTTGATGTCTTCCTTAAGGTCACGATGATATATGCCCTTGACAGAACCGACAGTGCCCACCGGCATGAAGATCGGAGTCTCGATCTGTCCATGATCGGTAGTGATGACTCCGCATCGTGCGGCCGACTGAGGGTCATTATGTGTCTTTACGAATTTCATTCAAATCAATTTAACCCTCAAAGATAGCAACTTTTACTCAAAAACGACTATCTTTGTCTGATACATACTCGAAAAGTAACGAACAAAAAGATAACACTATGAACAAATCAATCAAACTGAGGCTGATAGTGATGAACATCATCCAGTGGGCCGTATGGGGTTCGTACCTCACATCCATGGGAAGTTACCTCGCATCAGTCGGACTCGCCACAAGGATCGGCATCTTCTATTCGATGCAGGGAATCGTGTCCATCTTTATGCCGACACTGATGGGTATTGTCGCGGACAAATTCATTCCTGCACAGAAACTTCTCGGACTCTGCCACGGCATAGCGGGAGCATCCATGCTCGGTGCCGGATTATATGGAATGACGGCAGGCAGTGAAATATCATTCGGCATACTCTTCGGTCTGTACGCACTCAGCGTAGCATTCTACATGCCGACCATAGCGCTTTCAAATTCAGTCGCATACAACATTCTGGAAAGAAACGGATACGACACAGTCAAGGACTTCCCTCCTATCCGCGTATTCGGAACCATCGGTTTCATCATTGCGATGAACTTCGTAAACTATGCAACCAACGGTGACGGCATACAGTATCAGCATTCATACAACCAGTTCATCGTATCCGGCATTCTTAGCCTTGTGATGCTGCTATACTGCTTCACCCTTCCTGAATGTCCATGCCACAAGGCATCCGATGAAAAACAGACCTTCGCCCAGAGAATGGGGTTGGACGCATTCTCTCTTTTCAAGGACAGACAGATGGCCATATTCTTCATCTTCTCGATGCTTCTAGGAGTTGCCCTCCAGATTACAAACGGCTTCGCAAATCCGTTCATTTCTCATTTCCAGGAGATTCCTGCATTTGCCGACAGTTGGGGAGCAAAGAATGCAAATTCCATCATATCAATCTCCCAGGTATCTGAAACCCTCGGCATTCTTCTCATTCCTGCCGCAATGAGGATATTCGGAATCAAGAAGGTCATGCTCATCGCGATGTTCGCGTGGGTATTCCGTTTCGGACTCTTCGGAGCAGGTAACCCGGGCCCTGGCGTATGGATGCTTATTCTCTCCATGATTGTATATGGAGTGGCATTCGATTTCTTCAATATTTCAGGATCTCTCTATGTAAATATGAGGACGACAGGAAAGATTCAGAACAGCGCACAGGGTCTCTTTATGCTCATGACCAACGGTATCGGAGCCACAATCGGCACTCTGAGCGCCCAGGCCGTAGTCAATCATTTCGTCTACAACGCTGCCGAACCGAACTGGAGCGCAGCATGGTACGTATTCGCTGCTTACGCCCTTGTAGTGGCTCTCCTCTTCTTGGTTCTGTTCAAGGCACCAAAGAACACTGACAAGATAGCATAACCATACAATACAGAAATCCGGCCTGCTGGTATTTCGGTGACCCCCACCTCCCATTCGGGAGGTACCCTTCCTGCTTCCACAGGCTGCTCGCTGCAAAAGCCCACTGGGCTATTTGCCAGTCGCTCACGAGGGTGGCATGTCACCTGCATATCCAGCAGGCCGGATTTCTGTATTGCAGTGTGCGATTACTTGGTCAGCCCAAGTTTCTCCATGAGGGCCTCAGGCTGAGGATCATGTCCACGGAAGTTGCGGTAGAGCACTGCAGCATCCTCTGTACCACCCTTTGAGAGGATGTTCTCACGGAAAGATGAAGCCACCTCAGTGTTGAAGATACCCTTTTCCTTGAAGAGGGAGAAAGCGTCAGCCTCAAGAACCTCCGCCCACTTATATGAGTAGTATCCTGCGGCATATCCGCCTGAGAATATATGCGAGAACGAAGTCGAGAATGCAGAACCGTCGACAGAAGGCATGATTGAATAAGGAGCAAGAGTATTCTGCTCAAACTCTATTGTGCCCTGAGATGGAAGTTCTGTAAGTGAATGCCATGCCATGTCGAGATATCCGAAATGGAGTTGGCGTACCTGACCATAACCTGCGAGATAATTCTTGGCAGCCACGACTTTTTCGATCAGTTCGGCCGGAATAGGCTCTCCTGTCTGGTAATGCTTTGCAAATGAATTGAGATATTCAGGTTCGAATGCCCAGTTCTCCATTATCTGAGACGGAAGTTCCACAAAGTCCCTGCTGACGTTGGTTCCGGTAAGAGAACCATAACGCCCCTGAGCGAACATGCCGTGCAGAGCATGTCCGAACTCGTGAAGGAAAGTAGTGAGTTCATCATGAGTGATAAGTGCCGGGGTATCAGCAGTCGGTTTGGTAAAGTTCATGACTGTGCTGATGAAAGGTCTGCGCTCCACTCCATCCTTTATGCTCTGGCCACGGAACTCTGTCATCCATGCTCCACCTCTCTTGCTTGCGCGAGGGAAGAAGTCGGCATAGAAAAGAGCAAGATGGCTGCCGTCTGCATCCTTCACTTCATACACCTTGACATCTTCATGGTATACAGGCACGTTATCAAGTTCGGTGAACGAGATACCGTAAAGACGGGTGGCAAGGCCGAATACAGCATCGATGCAGTTCTCAAGTTGGAAATAAGGCTTCAGTTCCTCGGCACTGAGAGCATATTCAGCTTGCTGGTATTTCTCTGACCAGTAGCTGAAGTCCCATGGCATGATGGCTGGCGCATCGAAGCCGTTCTTCTTTGCGTAAGCATATACATCAGCGATATCCTTTCTGGCAAATTCCAGCGACGGCTCAAGGAGATTCATCACAAAATCATTGACCGTAGTCCTGTCTTTTGCCATCCTCTCTTCAAGGGCATAATCCGCATATGTCTCATATCCGAGGATGTTCGCGATCTTGATCCGGAGATCAACGATCTGACGTACGATATCCGTATTGTCAAATTCGCCGCTCGTAGCCCTTGTGTTGTACGCTGTCCACATCTGTCTGCGAAGTTCCCTGTCCGAACTGTACTTGAGGAAAGGCACATAACTTGGGGCATCAAGCGTAAACGCCCAGCCTTCCAGACCTTTCTCCTTTGCGGTCTCGGCACCCATTGCCTTCACATACTCAGGGAGTCCTGCAAGGTCTGCAGAATCGGTCACATTGAGGACGTAGGCATTGGTTGCAGCAAGGACGTTCTTGCTGAACTGAAGAGTAGCGAGAGACAGTTCCTCAGACCACTTGCTGTACAGAGCCTTGTCCTCATCCGAAAGGTTTGCACCACCACGGACAAAACTCTTGTAGTTGTCTTCGAGAAGTTTCATCTGATCCTTGTCGAGGCCGAGTTCGTCCTTCTTGGCATACACAGCCTTCACCCTCTCGAAAAGTTTCTCATTCAGTGAGACATACATCGAGTACTCGGTGAGCATCGGAGCCACCTGCTCCGCTATGGCCTGCATTTCATCATCCGTATCTGCCTCCATGAGGTTGTAGAAGATGCCTGCCACGCGGTCAAGAGTCTCACCGGAATACTCCATAGCCTCTATGGTATTCTCGAATGTAGGCTCTTCCTCATTAGCCACTATGGCATCAATCTCTGCCTTGGCCCCTGCGATTCCGGCCTCGAAAGCCGGAAGATAGTGTTCGTTCTCGATCTTGTCGAACTGCGGAGCCCCGAACGGTGCGGATGACTCCACAAGAAGCGGATTCTTCATGTTGCAACTGCTGATAAGTGCAAGCGTTGCGCCTGCGATAAGTAATTTCTTTGTCATATCTTTTAGTATTGATTATGCTGATTCTGTACCAGCGTGCAAATTTAGTCAAAGTTTTGTATTTTCATTATGGAATACACGCGCGTGCGCGTCATAATGTACTTTATGTCGAAACAGCCGTACTCATTGTGCTTTCCGGCCTTTGAATACGAGGTCACAAAAGTGGGAGAGAATCCCATTGCTGCAAGGTCGATGATATCTATTGATTCCACCCCGGCCTTCACGAGGCCTTCAAGCACCTCGTAATTCCTGACCAGAATTCTGAATACGCGTCTGCGGAAGGCCCTCCCGCTCTTTGCTGCTGCATTGTAATGTCGCGTCCTGCAGTCATCACAGCAGAACTTCTTATCCGTACGGCCATACCTTATACGGTCTCCGCATTCGAGACACACCGGAATGTGCCTTCCACCTTTCTTTTCATATCCCATCTCTTATCCGAAATTTACGCAAGCACCTGTGCGATGCGGCATGCAAATATCAGTAGCAAGGCACAATCTTCAAATAGGAGAAATACGGTTTTTCTTTTTCTTTGCCAAAGTTTTTCCGTTTCTTATCATTTTGCACACATAAAGAAAAATTTTTGCATGACTAAAATAAATCTTTATGTGCATAAAATAAATTTTAGTGTGTGCAAGAAAAAGAAAAAAGGCAAAGAAAAAGAAAAACATGGCCTTACAGGGCTCTACAAGCATGGTTTGAAGAAAGTTTTTCCTTTACTTTGCCCTCAACCTGTCAAGTGCGCACGATGGTAGGGATATCAAGTATTAACATTTAAAAGTGAAGGAAATGGATCACACGAACAGGATCGAACTCCGCGGGCGCGTCGGCAATGTGCGGACGAACGTTGTCGGAGAGACAATGGTCGCCAACTTCTCTCTGGTGACCGACTATCTTTACAAGACCCGCGAGGGCGGAGCAGTCAATGAGACCACATGGCTATACATAGTCGCATGGGACGGAAAGGACATGCCGGACCTGAATCAGATAGTGAAAGGAGTGCCCATGCATGTCATAGGCAGGATAAGGGCAGCAAGATACACTACTGCAGAAGGTGTTGAAAAACAGATGTATGAAGTGGTCGCCAACAAGATAAGGATATTGTCAGAGGAGGAATTCAACGGATAAAGGCATCAGACTCAGGGAAAACCGTGTGATTTTGTTTGAATTTCAAACAAAATCACACTTTATAATTGCAAATTGTAGTTTTTGAAGGTATCTTTGCCGCCGAAATTGATATAGCAGATTTTTTATGACTCAGAAATTCAACGACGGCAGATGGAGCCGCAGAATCGATGTTGCTGATTTCGTTTACACCAACATCACCCCTTATGACGGAGATGCATCATTCCTCCAGGGTCCCACAGAGCGCACAAAGAAACTTTGGAACAAGTGCGTAGAGGCTCTCGCAGAAGAGAGGGCAAACGGTGGCGTACGTTCGATCGACGCCAGGACAATATCGACAATCACTTCACATGCAGCAGGATATATCGACAGGGAGAACGAACTCATCGTCGGACTCCAGACTGACGAACTCCTCAAGAGG
>JAFVHZ010000061.1 GCA_017474265.1 Bacteroidales bacterium
GGTAAATTAGTTAAAAATGATGATTTATTTACTAATGATGGATTAGATGAATTAATGGCAGTACTTGAAAGTTTAGGATATAAAAAGGGCGACATTAAAAAGATATTACCGCAAGTTGACCTGAGGGGCAGCCTCATATCTTGGAGTGAAAAGCGCGATGAGATTATCACAACTTGCCACCTGGCTTGTGATGAAGAGACCCTCGATATCAGCAAGTTTGCTTTCGTTGCTTCTCTTTTCTGTATCGTTCTTAGGAGTCATCTTAGCGAAGTTTGCCACCGCATTCTCATATACATTGATTACCGATTCCGGATCAAGTTGACCATTCTTATAAAGATCCACAGCAGTGTTGAGTTGGAAAAGGAAGATATCTGCCCTGGTCTTTGGTCCAAGTTCATTGACAGTGGCTGAAAGAACTTCATAAAGTTTCTTAGGATCATCCTTTACAAAGTTGTACATATCCATTGCCTTGTTATTGTATGAAGTAACCGCATACTTTGGCCAGTACTGGATTCTCTCATCATAAATTTTCATTATAGAATCGATGAGAGCCTCCCTGTATATAGGATTTTTCTGATTTTTCTGAAGAACTCTCTTCAAAAGAGTGGTACCGTCAGAAAGAATAGAATATCTTGCTGTAGGAGGGCAGAGTCTGTAAGCCTCTCTCCAGTTTGGAAGAGCAGCATCATAATTTTTCTGCTTGTAATACTCAGTATAGTATGACAGATACTTGATACATTCAGTGCTGTCAGGACCATACTTTCCTTGTGCGGAAGCAACGCTGCTGCTTACAAGTGCCATTGCAGCGATAGAAATCAACAGTACAATCTTTTTCATAATGGTTATTGGTATTTTTATATTTATATTTTCAATTTTACTGATATTGATTCTTCCTGAACCATATGTCATGGATATTGAATCCTATTACAAACTTCACATATCTTTCCCTGATCATTCTATATCTCGTACTTGCCCTCTGCCCTACATCTATTCCTACAGAAATACCGTTATATAATCTGTATACAGGGAATGTCATTCCCAATGTAAGTCCCATGGAATTTACAGAATGCCCGTCAAGTTTGTAATATGACTGATCATAATAGATTCCTGCCCTGTAAGAACATGTCTTCATATAGTATCTGATGTCATTCCTGTTAGGAACTATCTCAAATCCGGCTCTGAAAGAATTTGAAACGGTCGAAGAGAATTTGGAATCTCCTATCGAAGCAAATCCCGGAGCATTATCCATTCCTGACCTTCTCCAGTCAGATCTTACATAATTGAACTCTGCAGTCCACTTTTCTCCACCTTTCACTGAAATACCTATTCCCAGTTCATCTCCAAATCTTAGTCCGGAAGCGGAAAGGGTGTCCACGCTATGTTTCAATGTATCAACAACAGAAGACTGGTTCGCATATCTGAAATTAGTGGAATATCCCTTCATATCCGTTCCCATCCTGTAGGTAGCACCCACGATCACCGACACATCACCTGCCACCTTCTGCTCGTACTGGAGTCCGAACTTTCCTGTCAATCCCCTTATGGTCAGTTCGCTTCCGCTGTTGAGTGACCTGTAACTTGAATTACTATAGTTCATATTGGTGATCTTGTCTATATTACCGAAGTAATATATCATTTCTGCACCGACAGAAAGTTTTTTCCAGAATGTGGCTCCCGCTCCAAAAAAAGCCTGATATACACTTCCTGTTCCATATGAATCATACTCTATATTTCCTGTATTTCCTATGATTTCAGGATCTGTCTCTATAGAAGAGAAATCATATCCCACATCGCTGAAAGGAGAAAGACCTACTACAAATGCTGAAGACTTCCAGATAGGAAAACTCATTATGAAATGATGGATATTGAAGGTATTGTGACCTGACCTTATATCACCCTGTGCAAACATGTCATTGCTCTGCTCCAGACCGAAATCAGCCATGAATGAGAGCGTATCCCTTGCAGTTACCGCTGCAGGATTCATATAATTGATGAACCTCCTGTTTCTGTTCGCTATACCTACTCCTCCCATACTTTTGTTGTATGCGGTACCGTCCTTGGACAAATCGCCTATTCCGAAAATGGAATACGGAGAGTACGCACCATAAGTACCTTCCTGTGCCGACACGGAAACACTTATGATGAGAAACACTGACAGTAAAAGTATCCTTTCAATCTTTCTGATCATATTCAACTGCTATTAAAGCTAATCCCATCAATACGAGATTACAAACTACAAAGATGGAGTTTTTCATCCGTTTTGCAAAATAAATCGCATCACCACCTGTAAAAACTGTTATTTTTTCAGGGTGACGGCAAATATATCCTTCCATTTCAAAGATTATGCCTGAAATAACTCCAGTCTCTATGGATGATTTTATGTCCTGACCTTTTTCATTGATGGAAACAGGTGCATCAACTAACGGAAGAACCTTTGAATATCTGTTCAGAGCCTTGAATCTCGTACGGCATCCTAGAGAAACATTTCCTCCTTCATAAATTCCGTTCTCATCCAGAAAATCAACTGTCAGAGTCGTACCCAGATCAAAGATCATACACCCCTTCTTCTTGAAAAGATATCTGGATGCTACTATGGAAGCAGCACGGTCAGGAGTCAGGTGAAAAGGAAGTCCGTAAGCAGAAAGAAGTCTTTCATCGATTACGACAAGTTTTACGCACTCACCCTTAAGTATCTCAATATTATGGTCGGAAAATGTCCTTATACTGCTTAATACCATGATCTCAGGCTTTTCCCTGGATGTGATGGACAGTATGAAGTCCAGCATCCTTTCTCCCTGATATCTGAAAGTCTTTCCTAATGTCATACCGTCACACCAGGCAGCCTTCAAGGCAGTATTTCCTATGTCTATGATAAGATTGGCCACTTCGTTACAGTTTATCCACGCAAAATTACAAAAAATCCTATAACTTGTTCAAAATGGCATATGCCTTTGATATGGAATCAACATTCCTGACAAATATCCTCAACTTGCTGTCATTCTGCTTTAATTCAAAGAGACGGGGATTCAGACTGATATTCTCAAGTATCTTCGAAAACCTTTCGCTCCGGTAATACTGGGAAAGAGGATTGGAGATGAAGAACGCTATCATCACTCCGTTCTTTATGATGATCTTCTCAAATCCCATCTTCTGTCCCAGATGTCTTATCCTCACTATATCGAAAAGTCTTGAAAGTTCATCAGGAACCGGACCGAACCTGTCGGTCAACCTCACTTTCATCTGCTCTATCTCCTTGTCCGAAGAAAGTGAATCCAGTTCCTTGTACAGTCTGATCTTCTCCGCGGTCATATCTATATAGGAATCAGGAATGAGGGCCAACTGATCGGTTTCTATGGTACAGTCTGCTGAAAATCCGCTGTCGCTGCTCTTTGCAGATATTCCTGTTTCCATACCCAGTTCCTCCATAGCCTCGGAAAGTATCTTCTGGTAAGTCTCGAAACCCATGTCGGTTATGAAACCGCTCTGCTCGGCACCCAGAAGATTTCCTGCACCACGGATATCAAGATCCTGCATTGCTATATTGAAACCGCTTCCGAGGTCTGAGAAAGACTCGATTGCCTTTAGTCTTCTTCTTGCATCTTCAGTAATAGACACCAGCGGAGGTACTATAAGGTAGCAGAAAGCACGTCTGTTCGAACGTCCTACCCTGCCGCGCAACTGATGGAGGTCACTCAATCCGATATTCTGTGCCTGATTGATTATTATCGTATTGGCATTAGGAATATCCAGACCGTTCTCGATGATGGTTGTACACAGGAGCATGTCGTAATCCCCTGCCATGAAATCAAGAATCTTGTTTTCAAGAGTCTTAGGTTCCATCTGACCGTGGGCCACACATATCCTCATGTCAGGTACGAGTCTCTGCAGGATATCGTTTATTGCCTGAAGTTCCTCCACCCTGTTATGCACAAAGAACACCTGTCCTCCCCTATTCAGTTCATAATTGATGATCTTGCGCATCTCATCATGATCGAAAAGCATTATTTCGGTCTGGACAGGAATCCTGTTAGGCGGTGGAGTGCTGATGATGGACAGGTCGCGGGCTCCCAGAAGAGAAAACTGAAGTGTACGCGGAATAGGAGTCGCAGTCAGTGTAAGAGTATCCACTGAAGCCTTCAACTGACGTAGTCTTTCCTTGGCAGTCACTCCGAATTTCTGTTCCTCATCTATGATAAGAAGACCTAAATCCTTGAACTCAAACCCTTTTCCTATCAGTTTATGAGTGCCTATAACTATATCCAGACTGCCGGACTTCAACCTCTTCTGTATGTCCGATATTTCCTTTGGAGTCCTCAGGCGGCTTACATAATCTATATTGCAAGGAAGATCCTTGAGACGGTTCCTGAAGGTATTGAAATGCTGAAGCGCAAGAATGGTCGTAGGTACAAGGACTGCAACCTGCTTACTGTCTGCCACTGCCTTGAACGCAGCACGGACCGCAACCTCCGTCTTTCCGAATCCTACGTCTCCGCAGACGAGCCTGTCCATAGGGCAGTCGTCCTCCATATCCCTCTTTACTGCTGCAACAGCCTTTTCCTGATCCGGAGTATCCTCATACATGAAAGAGGATTCTAGTTCCTGCTGCATATATGTATCGGCAGAAAATGCAAATCCATGAGCGCTCTTTCTCTTGGCATAAAGTTGTATTAGGTCCTTCGCTATATCCTTTACCTTTGATTTCGTGCTGGTCTTGAGATTCTGCCATACCTTCGACCCTAACTTATGGATCTTAGGAGGCTCGGAATCCTTTGACTTGTACCTTGATATCTTATGCAAGGCATGAACGGACACAAACACCACATCATTATCCTTATATGTCAGTTTGACGACTTCATGCATCCTGCCCTTGTCATCCTTCATGCGCACCAGCCCCCCGAAGATTCCCACTCCATAATCTATATGGACGATATAATCCCCTATCGCAAAGGATGTAAGGTCGTTGATCGTGAGTTGTTCGCTCTTCTCTACAGTGCGACGTATGCTGACCCTGTGGAATCTGTCGAATATCTCATGGTCACTATAGCAACATACCTTGTTTTCATGGTCGATGAAACCGTTATGAATGTTGCATTTCACAACAAACTCAGGAAGTATCGCATTGTTCTGAGAAAGAATGGACTTGAGTCTTTCCAATTGAGACTGCTTCTCTCCATAGATCCTGACCCTGTAACCTTCTTCTAGTCTTTTTCTTATCTCTACGGTAAGAAGTTCGAAATTCTTGTTGAATACAGGCTGTGGTGCTATGCTGAAATGTACCGTTTCCTCATCCTGACGTGAAAGAGGAAGTTCCATATATATCTTCCTGAACCTTTCAAGAAGAGGGAAGAATGCCTTGTTGCGGTACATGTCCGACGAGTCAAGCCACAGAAGCGTATCATCAGGAAGAACATCAGCAATATTAATAAAAGACTCATCGTTTTCGGAAGTAACTATATCCGGATAGATCTCTGCACTATGCACCTTTTCCTTTGAAAGTTGCGTATTGCAGTCAAATATGTTTATAGAGTCTATTTCATCACCGAAAAATGAAATACGGAAAGGGTCGTTATATGAATATGAAAATATGTCCACAATTGCTCCCCTTATGGCAAACTGTCCAGGTTCTGCGACAAAATCCACCCTTTGAAAACCGCTTGTAAAAAGAGAATCCACAATCTCATCATGACTGATTTCATCACCTACAGTAAGTTTGAGCAGAGATTCCTTGATTTTCTGTGCTGACGGAATTCCCTCTTCCATTGCCGAAGGGTATGTAACCACTATCAGTTTACCTTCATCATGTTCAAGTATCTTTCCGATTGCGGAGGTCCTCTGCACACTCAATGTGGACTTGTAGTTGCTTCTTTCAAGACTCTTTCCGGAATCAGGCAGGAAGAACACGCAATCCCCTTCTATAAGATTGTACAGATCGGCAGCACAATACTCCGCCGATTCCTTGTCCGGAAGCACGATTACCTGAATACCGTCATGATCCAACTGCGAAACCACGAACCATCTCGCCGAAAGAAACAGTCCGCTGCAGAAAGTTTCCATTGAAGACGAAACTTTATCAGTAAGTGTGCTTGTAGATTTTGTACTTATTAACATTCGGGTAAAAATTCTGTTGATAACCGGTTGGAAACCCTGTTAAAAAAATCTGAAAACAAAATTGGAAAAATCCGAAAGCCCGTATATACAGGGACCGTGTCTGAATTTCCAAAAGATCAGGATATTTTTTTCAAAGAAGTTCACATCAGGTTTTTCAACAACATCTGTAATTCATACATAATTGACATTCAATATAATGAAGAAGTTATCAACATATCAACAGGGAAATAATCATCATCAAATATTAAATAAATACTTATATTTGTATATAATTATTTTTCTTGTGTATGGTGACCGACTTCGACCCGCATAACATCAACGATGGCAAAGATAAGGATTTAGACGGAATTATCCGCCCGCAGGATCTGCAGGACTTTACCGGACAGGACAAGATTGTATCCAATCTCAAGATCTTCGTGGCCGCTGCAAAAATGAGAGGGGAGTCCCTCGATCATGTTCTTTTCCATGGACCTCCAGGTCTTGGAAAGACCACTTTGGCGCATATCATTGCCAATGAACTCGGGGTGAACATGAAGGTCACTTCGGGACCGATACTTGATAAGCCGGGTGATCTTGCCGGTCTTCTTACTTCATTGGAGGAAGGGGATGTCCTTTTCATTGACGAAATCCACAGACTGTCGCCGGTAGTGGAGGAATATCTTTATTCCGCCATGGAAGACTTTGTCATAGATATAATGATAGACAAAGGCCCCGGAGCACGTTCGGTACGCATTTCCCTGAATCCGTTCACTCTGGTTGGAGCGACAACGAGAAGCGGTCTCCTTACATCTCCTTTGAGAGCGCGCTTCGGCATCACCTGTGCCATGGAATATTACGATACCCTCACTCTTGTGAAGATCGTCAGGAGAAGCGCCTCTATATTAAAGGTAGAGATAGAGCAGGATGCAGCCTATGAGATAGCGCTGCGAAGCCGTGGTACTCCACGTATTGCCAATTCACTTCTGCGAAGAGTCCGTGACTTTGCGCAGGTGATGGGCAACGGAAAGGTGGACCTTGCAATCGCGAGGTATGCTCTTGATGCTCTGAATATAGACAAGAGAGGACTTGATTCCATTGATAACAAGATACTTAAGACTATCATTACCAAGTTCAAAGGTGGTCCTGTAGGAGCAAATACCATCGCTACTGCAGTAGGTGAGGATCAGGGTACGTTGGAAGAAGTTTATGAACCGTTCCTTATAAAGGAAGGCTTCATCATGCGTACACCAAGGGGAAGGGAGGCAACCGAACTTGCCTACCGGCATCTCGGACTTGAAAAGGGTAATATCAATCTTGATGATCCTACATTGTTTTAACGTCATCCTGAGAATCTTTACCTATCATTAATAATAGGTAATCGGCTGATTTAATTGCTAAATCGGCCGATTTTCATTATACTTGTGCCGAAATTTCATTAAACACTATAAAATGGCCGAAAAACTTATTTCTAAGATTCCTGAGGGTCCTTTGGCCGAGAAATGGACAAAGCACAAATCTCAGATCCGTGTTGTCAGCCCTGGCAACAAGAGAAAAATGGAAGTCATAGTAGTCGGAACAGGTCTCGGTGGAGCCGCTGCAGCAGCATCACTCGGTGAACTCGGCTACAACGTCAAGGTGTTCTGTATCAGTGACTCTCCTCGTCGTGCTCACTCTATTGCAGCGCAGGGAGGTATCAATGCTGCTAAGAACTACCAGAACGACAATGACTCTGTCTACCGTCTCTTCTACGATACTATCAAAGGTGGAGACTACCGCGCACGTGAGGCGAATGTATATCGTCTTGCAGAGGTCAGCAACCTGATCATCGACCAGTGCGTGGCTCAGGGTGTTCCTTTTGCAAGGGAATATGGCGGACTTCTCGCCAACCGCTCTTTCGGAGGTGCGCAGGTAAGCCGTACCTTCTATGCCCGCGGACAAACCGGACAGCAGCTCCTTCTCGGTGCTTACGCTGCCCTCAACCGTCAGGTTGCAGCAGGTACAGTGAAGAGTTATCCACGTTATGAAATGCTCGATGTAGTCCTCATCAATGGTGAGGCAAAGGGTATCATAGCAAGAAACCTCGTTACAGGTAAGATAGAGAGATTCGGTGCCCATGCAGTCGTAATCGCTACAGGTGGTTACGGTAACACTTACTTCCTCTCTACCAATGCAATGAACTCAAACGGTTCAGCAGCATGGCAGTGCTACAAGAAGGGTGCATTCTTCGCAAACCCTTGCTTCGCACAGATCCACCCTACATGTATCCCTGTACACGGCGACCAGCAGTCCAAGCTGACCCTTATGTCAGAGTCTCTGCGTAATGACGGACGTATCTGGGTACCTAAGAATA
>JAFVHZ010000062.1 GCA_017474265.1 Bacteroidales bacterium
ACCGACTACGAGAACATGGTCATCCGTGCCGAAAGCGACGGTACGGTACTGCGCCTGAAGGATGTCGCGAGCATAGAACTCGGCGAGAGGAGTTATGACTATGTGGGTCTGGTGAACGGCCATCCGGGCACCACCATCAGCATATCGCAGACCTCCGGGTCCAATGCCAACGAAATCATCGAAGCCGTCGACGCCGAGGTCGAGAAGATCAGCGCCGACCTTCCCAAAGGTCTGGCCATCATAGACCTGATGAGTACCAAGGACTTCCTTGACGCTTCCATAAAGAATGTCATCAAGACCCTTCTCGAGGCGATTCTCCTTGTCATTCTTGTCGTATACATATTCCTTCAGAGTCTCAGGTCCACCATAATTCCTACCATTTCCATCATCGTCTCGCTGGTGGGAACCTTCGCGTTCCTGATGGTGGCGGGATTCAGTCTGAACATGATCACGCTTTTCGCCCTTGTGCTTGTCATAGGTACGGTCGTGGACGACTCCATCGTGGTGGTGGAGGCAGTGCAGGCAAAGTTCGACGAAGGATACAAATCCTCATACAAGGCATCGGTGGATGCCATGGGAGGCATATCCACCGCCCTTCTGGCAACGACATTCGTCTTCATGGCAGTGTTCATCCCAGTGAGTTTCATGGGAGGAACTACGGGTACCTTCTACACTCAGTTCGGACTCACGATGGCCGTGGCTGTGGGTATCTCCCTCATCAACTCACTGACATTGTCCCCTGCCCTCTGCTCCCTCATCATGACCCCTCACGAGGAAGTTAAGCCAGGCGAAAAGGCCAGTTTCTCCACAAGGTTCCATAATGCCTTCGACAGCGCATTCCATTCGCTTGTAAACAAATACAAGCACATAGTGCTCTTCATGTTCAAGCGCAGATGGCTTACGTTTGTACTGCTTGTAATCGCATGTGGAGGACTTGCCTACCTCATGAACACCACAAAGACCGGTCTCGTTCCGAAAGAAGACATGGGATCCATCAACATGGATGTGCGCACACCTCCGGGCACCAACATCGCCGAGACCGACAAGGTCCTCGCCGAAATAGACCGCAGGATCAGGGATATCCCTCAGATCGAGGCATATTCAAGGACCACCGGATGGGGAATGATGTTCGGACAGGGATCGTCTACAGGAAACTTCGTCATCCGTCTGAAGGACTGGGACGAACGTAAAGGAAAGGATGACAACATCGACGCGGTGATCGAGGAAATGTACGCACGCACCGCCGACATCACATCTGCCGACATCATGATATACACCCGAGGAATGATTCCGGGATACGGTTCGGGAAGCG
The DNA here is from genome assembly GCA_017474265.1 of Bacteroidales bacterium. Classification (GTDB taxonomy): domain Bacteria; phylum Bacteroidota; class Bacteroidia; order Bacteroidales; family UBA932; genus Cryptobacteroides. The sequence continues at coordinate 1,313 of JAFVHZ010000062.1, forward strand.
GATTCGAACTTTATGTACAGGATCAGAAGGGAGGTAAACTCGAAGACCTACAGAAGATAACCAATGACTTCATAATCGAACTGAACAAAAGGCCGGAAGTATCCCGTGCAAAGACATCATTCGACACCAGTTATCCTATGTATCTGGTAGAGGTGGATGCCGTACAGTGCAAGCGCAACGGAATTTCCCCTGGAGACGTCCTCAGTGTCCTTTCCGGATATGTCGGAGGAAGTTATGCGTCCAACATGAACCGTTTCTCGAAACTATACAGGGTCATGCTGCAGGCCGCTCCAGAATTCCGTCTTGACACGGAATCGCTGCAGAACATGTTCGTCAGGAACTCGCAGGGAGAGATGTCGCCGATCAACCAGTATCTGAAACTCACAAGGATATATGGTCCGCAGTCTATCTCCCGCTTCAATCTCTTCACAGCCATCTCCATAAACGGACAGTCAGCCGAAGGCTACAGTTCCGGCCAGGCAATCCAGGCCGTGCGTGAAGTTGCAGAACAGGTGCTGCCTGCCGGATATGGATACGAATTCGGAGGAATGTCGAGAGAAGAGGCCAACCAGGGCAACTCGGTGGCAGTGATCTTCGCCATCTGTGTGATATTCATCTATCTGATTCTGTGCGCATTGTATGAGAGTCTGTTCATTCCTGCGGTCATCATACTTTCAGTGCCGTTCGGACTGGCGGGAAGTTTCCTTTTCGCGAGGATGTTCGGACTGGAAAACAACATCTATCTGCAGATCGGACTCCTGATGCTCATCGGACTCCTGGCCAAGACAGCCATCCTTCTGACGGAATACGCATCCCAGAAGAGAGCAGAGGGCATGACGATAACTCAGGCGGCGATGTCGGCGGCGAAGGCACGACTCAGACCTATCCTGATGACATCACTGACAATGATATTCGGTATGCTTCCTCTCATGTTCGCTTCCGGTGTCGGTGCCAACGGAAACATCTCCATCGGAGTGGGAACAGTCGGAGGAATGCTCATCGGTACCATTGCCCTTCTGGTCATCGTACCTGCACTCTTCATCGTGTTCCAGCACATAGAAGAAAAAGTGATGCCTGAACGCTCAAAAAGACAATGATCATGAAAATATTCAAAAATATAATATCTGTGGCGGTCATGCTGACGGGATTCAGCAGTTGCGGACTGTACCAAAAATATGAAAGAGAAGAGATGTGGTTCGTCGACAGCCTCTACAGACGCATGACAGTCCCGACTGACTCCCTCTCTACTGCATCTATATCATGGGACATGATGTTCACCGACCCTATCCTTCAGGAATGGATAGACCACGGACTTGCACACAACTGTGACATGAACATCGCACGACTGAAGGTGGAAGAGGCCGAAGCGGCGCTTCTTTCAGCAAGATGGGCCTTGCTTCCGGGCGCAGGATTCACTGCCCAAGGAGGACTTCCCGGCAGTTTTTCCGCGAGGGCAGATGTCAGTTGGGAAGCAGACATATTCGGAAGCCTGCGCAACTCCAGACGCAGGGCACAGGCAGCATTGGAACAGAGCAAGGCCTACAAGCACGCAGTCCAGACCCAACTTGTCGCGACCATCGCTAACAGTTACTACACCCTGCTCATGCTTGACGAGCAACTCGCCATAAGCCAGCGCACCCTCAAGACATGGGAAGAGAACATCAGGACATTGGAAGCATTGAAAAGGGCAGGAAAGACCAATGAGGCGGCAGTGCTTCAGGCCAAGGCCAACAGACTTAATGTAGAGGCGTCCGTGCTAACGCTTGAAAAGGAAAGGCTTGCAATGGAAAACTCGTTCTGCTCCCTTCTCGGCATAGTTCCCATGCAGATAGAGCGAAGTACTCTGGACGAACAGGAGTTTCCTGAAGAACTTTCAGCCGGCATCCCTGTAGAACTTCTCAGCAGACGTCCGGACGTGAGGCAGGCTGAGATGGCGCTCGCACAGGCATTCTACAGCAGAAATGCAGCGAAAGCGGCCTTCTACCCATCGCTGAACCTCGGCGGATCAATCGGCTGGACAACAGGAAACGGAAACATTGTCCTCGACCCGGGCAGCATCATATCCAATCTGATAGCCTCCCTTACACAGCCGATATTCGGCAGAGGAGCCAACAAGGCACGCCTGAAGGCAGCACAGGCGCAACTGCACATCGCCTCATATGAATTCAGGCAAAGTCTTCTCGACGCAGGCGTAGAGGTCAACAATGCCATCACCATGTGGCAGACCGCCAAGAAAAGGGTAGAACTGGACAAGAAACAGATACTCAACCTTCAAGCCGCTGTCTGGAACACGCAACTGCTCATGAAGCACGGCAACACCAACTATCTGGAAGTGCTCACTGCACAGAAGAACCTCCTGTCGGCAGAACTCTCGGAGGTCTCGGACAGACACGATGAGATCCAGAGCATAATCAATCTCTACCGTGCTCTCGGAGGCGGATACGATTCCGAGCCTATTGCAGAATAACGGTTTTTTGTTATCTTTGCAATATGCACACATGTACTTGGTTGTACTGTGAAACCTTTAACCAAATATTACAATTATGAAAAAGATCGTTCTTATCGCAGCAATGGTACTCGGATTTACAGTTGCTGCATCGGCTCAGCCAAGAGCACTCGGTATCCGTGGTGGATATGGTGTTGACCTCAGTTACCAGCACACCGTTGGTGGAGCGAATTTCATTGAAGCGGATCTTGGACTTGAAAGTTTCGCAAACCTCAATGTTGCAGCCACTTATAACTTCATGATTTCTGAGTTCGGTGACGGATTCGGTTTCTATGCAGGCCCTGGTGTTGCCCTTGGTGTAGGAAAGGACATTTTCTGCGTAGGTATCGCAGGTCAGGTCGGAATTGAATACACATTCAACTTCCCTCTCCAACTGTCTCTTGACCTCAGACCTCAACTCGGTCTCGTAGGCCAGCATTTCGGCGTTTGGGGATGGTATCCTCATCTCGGTATCCGCTACAGATTCTGATAAGGAACATACGGAACACAAAAATCGGCGGCCACTGTAGTGACCGTCGGTTTTTTATGTATCTTTGACATCTGATATAAAACAACAAGCAATGAAAAGAATCATCTTAACCATTTCCATCATTCTATCTGCCGTCACGATAGTTTCGGCACAGCCAAGGTCTGCAGGTATCCGTATCGGAGCCACAGGACTTGACGCCACCTACCAGCACAGCATGAACAGCGACCAGTTCATTGAAGGCAATATGGGGCTTGATTTCGGATATAACGTAAACGGAAAGGCCGGATTCAGGGCCACAGCGACATATAACTTCATATGGGCCCGTCCGGCATGGACAGAACAAGGCTCCTGGGCTCTTTACGCCGGTCCCGGCATTACACTCGGCGGGGTCAACGACATGGCTGTATATAAATTCGGGAAGGAAAGACTCGGATATCTGGACGGAGGCTTCATGATCGCTCTTGCGGCACAGGTCGGGCTTGAATACAACTTCGATTTCCCTCTGCAACTTTCCCTTGACATCAGACCGTGCTTCGGACTTCATGTGAACGACGGCAGATATTACAGTGTAATCGATCAGGAAAACAAGAGTTACGGCAGTACAGTAGGATTCTACGACAACGGCCTTCTCGGCTTCGCCCCTACCCTCTCCGTACGATATAGATTCTGATTACGGACAAAACGATACAGTCCTTTCGGGAAACATTTCTCCTAAATTCCTGTTTCCCGAAAGGACTGTATTGTTTTTGAGACCGGTCAGGAATTTCGGAAAATACTACCCGGAGGGTGGAGATTTTTCAAAAATCTCGTCTTGGCCTTGACTCGTCCTTAGAGGGCCGTTTCCATATTTTTGCATCAAAAACAGTTAGGTTCGACCATGACAATAACAGATTAAGCGAGACTTCTAAGAACAATATCAGTTCTTGAAGTCTCGCTTATCCCTTTCTATACGAGTGTTATCGCTTTGCTAAATCAGTCGTTTAATGATGCGATTATTTCTCTAAGACTGATATAAGTGCAAGCAGCATTGGAATGTAGTCCGCTAAAGCAACCTTCATCTTTGCTGTGGTATTGCGA
>JAFVHZ010000063.1 GCA_017474265.1 Bacteroidales bacterium
CTACGACTACTGCATAGCATTCCGGCAGTCCTTCCCTCAAGAGGTCCTCCGGAAGCGCAAGGAAGAAGGGAAGATCAGCACCTTCTACACCTGCTGCGCCGAACGATATCCCAACACCTTCCTCATATCACCGCAATCAGAGGCAACATGGATCCCATGGCACGCTTTCGCAAAAGGATATGACGGCTACCTGAGGTGGGCATACAACAGTTGGACAAAGGATCCTGTGAGAGACGCCCGGTTCAGGTCATGGCCTGCCGGGGACTGCTTCATCGTCTACCCGGACGGCCGGAGCAGCGTCAGGATGGAAAGACTCATAGAAGGGATCCAGGACTACGAAAAGGCCCGTCTGAGCATGCAGAGATGGGAGACGGAAGGCGACACGGCCAGCATAAGCAGGATGAAGAAGGCCCTTGAGCGTTTCAATTTCGCAGACCTGACCGACAATGGTGCAGAAGACGCTCTCAAAGAAGCAAAATCCGCCCTCGCCGGAATCTGAATTGCACAAAGTTTGTCATGCAGACCGTTAAAAGAACGGACATGACAATATCGGCAAAAGCACTGGAAGAGTTTCTTGTACAGAAAATCCACCTCGGGACACAACTGTCCGGAGCGTTGAGCGTACTGCTCATAGGTGTCGCACTGATTGCCATCGGTATCGGCATCAACTGGATCTGCCAATGGGCATTCAGATGGATAGTCAGGCATAGCAAGCGGCTTCAACGGTCCAAGTGGCACCAATATCTGGTAAAGCGCCAACTCGGGCATCATCTGCTTCTTCTGGTACCGGGACTTATCCTGTATCTGATACCGGACATGCTCTTCGAAAAAGACAGCAATGTGATCAGGCTCTTCCACAGGGCCGACATCATATATATGATCATCGTCATCATGAAGATTGCCAATGGTACAATGCTGTCCTTCCTCGATGCCTACTCAAAGACCGACAAGAACAAGAAACATCCCCTGCAGGGCCTTGTACAAGGCCTTCAGGTCATAATGTACTTCATCGGAGGCATCATCATAGTAGCGGTGCTGATAGACAAGTCCCCTACCGTACTCCTTACCGGACTGGGAGCATCCGCGGCAGTCCTGATGCTCATATTCAAGGACAGCATACTGGGCTTTGTAGCAGGAGTGCAGTTGTCTCAGAATGACATGATCAAACTCGGAGACTGGATACAGATGCCGGACGGGACTGCAAACGGAACAGTAGAGGAAATCACCCTCAATACAGTCAAGGTACGCAACTGGGACAACACCATAACGATGATTCCTCCATATACCCTCGTAAGTTCTCCGTTCAAGAACTGGCGCGGAATGCAGGAAAGCGGAGGCCGACGGGTCGACAAGGAAATCTACATAGACCTCACTTGCCTGGAAGTACTGACACCGGAAAGACTCGGAGAAATATGCAGGAATGTACCTCTGATGGAAGGCCTCGTTCCGGTCAACGGACACGAAAATTCGGGAATGACCAACATCCAGATCTACAGGATATATATCGAGAAGTATCTGCGCCAGCATCCCGAGGTAAATCCGGCACTGGACATCATCATCACCCAGAAGGAAGTCACCCCGTACGGACTGCCTGTAGAAGTCTATTTCTTCCTGAAGGACAAGTCCTGGGCTTCGTATGAAAAGAAACAGTCCGACATCTTCGACCACCTTATGACGATGGCGTCAGAATTCGGACTGAAACTGTATCAGAGACCGTAAGGAAGTCTTATTTCATCAGTACCAGATCGGCAAGGGCAATGGCTGTCATAGCCTCCACCACTACCGGAGCACGGAGGGCGAAACATACGTCATGACGGCCCGGAACCTCAAGTTCCCCCATCTCGCCAGTCTCGAAATTGAAGGTCTGCTGCGGCCTGCGGATGCTCGATGTAGGCTTGAAGGCCACTCGGAAGATGAGAGGACCACCGTTTGTGATGCCTCCGTTGATCCCTCCTGCACCATTCTTCATAGGACGGCCGTATGGACCTATAGGATCGTTATGCTCTGAACCCTTCATACGCGAAGCGTCGAATCCGTCGCCGAATTCGATGCCCCTGACTCCCGGAATCGAGAATATCGCGTGGGATATCTGCGATTCGACGCTATCCCAGAAAGGTTCGCCATAGCCAGGCTCAATCTCCGGGACAGTGCATTCGATGATGGCTCCAAGACTGTCTCCTTCCTTTATTGCATTGTCGATGGCATCTTTCCATTCCTGCGGCATCGGATCATCCTGAGAGTTGTTCCTGACCCCTCCCAATTCCACAATACGCGCCTCAACTCCCGTAAACGGAAGTCCGTCGAGCATGGTAGCATCTGCCAATACCTTCTTAGCCACGACTCCGGCAGCGACCACCGGCAGGGTCAGACGGCCGGAAAAATGTCCGCTTCCGCGCGGATCCTGACAGTCGTCCCATTTGATGGCAGCAGTAAGGTCTGCATGACCCGGACGAGGCATGGCAGCGAAAAGGCCGTAATCCTCAGAATGCGTGTTGCCGTTCCTGAAGACCACTGTCAACGGAGCACCCGTAGTATGGCCTTCAAAGACTCCACTCACGATCTGAGGCTCGTCTTCCTCGATGCGTGGGGTCGTGCCTCTGGCCCCGCTCTTGCGTCTTCTTATGTCCTCCTGGAAATCCTGTTCTGAAATGTCAAGGCCCGCAGGCACACCATCCATGACCACTCCGATGAGTTGTCCGTGGGATTCTCCGAAGATGCTCACTCTGAATTTTCTACCTATCGTGTTCATATATTTCTGCTTTGCGTGACACAAAACTTATTGTATATCAGTCAGTTCCTTGTTTTGCCCGACGTGCTTCGCCTGCAGGCATATGATGCTATCTCTGTGGCTATCAGAAGATTAGCAATCACAGCACCGACAGGAGAGATCTATCTGAAAGCCGCGAAGATGTCATGAAACTGGGGGAAGGACTTCGAGACGCAGGCCTCGTCGTCGATCTCTATCGGACCGTCGGCACCGAGGGCTGCCACCTTCAGAGCCATCACCATGCGGTGGTCGTGGTGCGATGTGTAGGAGCCACCATGAAGGAGACGGCCTGTAAGGAGTCTCTGAGCAAGACTATGTCCCTCGATGACCATTTCATCCCCTTCTATTCGTACCTCGACGCCCATCTGAACGAGCATCTCCTGTATAGCCTTGGCCCTGTCGCTCTCCTTGTTGGCCAGACGGCCGACTCCGGCGAGACGACTCGTACCCTGACAGAAAGCCGCCAGCACAGAGACTATAGGAAAGAGGTCCGGACAATTCGAGGCATCGACATTGAATGCCTTGAGAGGAGCGCGCTGAACCATGATGTCTCCCTTGTCCCCGTCGACCTGAGAAAGACTCGCACCCGCATCCATCAGTATATCCATTATCGAAAGATCGGCCTGAAGGGATGTCGTGTCAAGACCACGGAGTTCCGCCCTGCCGAACAACGCACCTGCCACCAGGAAATTTGCAGCAGCGCTCCAGTCCCCTTCCAGGTCAATGTCTGCAGCCTTGTATTTCTGTCCTCCCTTGACCTTGAAGACCATCTCGGTGCATAGAGACCAGTCTCCGTCAGACTCAAGAAAATCACGACCTCCAAGCATGTCGTTTCCTATCCTGACACCGAACTTCTTGAGGACCTCAAGAGTTATGAATATATATGGAATGCTCTTTGGCTCATGCACGACAAGGGAACTGTTCCTATCTGCAAACGGAAGGGCCATCAGAAGGCCCGAGATCAGTTGTGACCCGTGCTTGCCTGAAATCTCCGCCCGGCCTGCCTTCAAAGGACCGTGGACAGTAAGAGGAACACGTACAGGAGCATCTTCCGTCTCTTCGCCTTCGCTTCTTACCTGAGCATCAAACGCCTCCATTATCTCCCTTGCGCCTGTAAGAGGACGGCCGAGGAGGGTCTTCTCGCCTGTGAATGTGACCGGTTTCGAGCCGATCTGCGCCATCAGAGGAATCATCATCCTCGTCAGAAGACCGGATTCGCCGACATTGAGAGTCTCATGATCAAGGCTTCCGGACTGTGCGCCTATTCCTTTGACAGTAAGGATATTACCTTCCTGAATTACCTCGGCGCCCAAGTTTCGGGCCACCTGAAGTGCGGACTCGTTGTCTCCGCATGATGTATATCCCTTGAGATGTGATGTCCCTTCGGCGAGGGCAGCAGCAATGATCGCACGCTGGGCGAAACTCTTCGATGAAGGCATCTCCAGAGGAGACCCATCCTCCGCATCAGAGATGAATCGGAAGTCGCCATAAACAGACTTCTTAATTTCCGACGCAGGCCATTGTCCCGGAGCGGCAGATTCCTCTTCCGTCAGGGCCGCATATGTGTAAGGCGCGCCATGTCTGAGACAATCGATGCGTGACTGACGGCCGGTCTCCCCCATGCAGAACGCGATGAGTCCACCGTCCGCCAAGGCTCCGAGTCCGTCAGCATCCTTCCCGCGGCACCATTCATAGAGGGAAAGGACACGCGCCGCGTCTTCCTCCGAATGAGCGGTAGTGACAATCTTGACCATATCTGCGCCGTGATATACGCATTTCTCCACTATCGCCTTGAGTGCCTCGAACGAATCCGTGCCGTTGAAATCGTGGTACGACCTTATGAACACGGTACCGTTCTCGTGGGCCGCACTGCGTACCCTCTTCGACATCTGCTTTGGAGCCTCCAGTTCCACATCCACATACCTTGCGCCTGCCTCGATGGCCCTGACGAGCCTTTTCTCGGCGATCTGCATGGCCTTGATCTCACGGCTCTGAGGCGTCATCGAAGGGTCCTGAAGAGACGGTTCGCTTGCAGCCACCTCACTTATGCGGCAGGTAGCCACCAGAGGCACGTCACTGGTGAAAAGTTCATCTATCTCCCTGGCTGTCAATCCGCATCTGTCAAGACGGATCTCTGCCATCTCACACTGCTCCAGAGCATCATATATCTGCTCAAGAGTCCTGTTCTGTATAGTCGTACAAATCATAATCAACTTTGTTTTCTATGCCAGAAGACGGCATACTTCATCCACTGTAAGGTCCTGCATGGCCACATCCCCTATCGAACGGATGAGGACGAAATGCACCTTGCCACCTTCCGCCTTCTTGTCCTTATGCATCGCCTGAGACATCTCCTCGACGTCAAACGGACTGTCAGGGTTCAGGCCGCATGCTCTCAGGTCTTCGCTGATCCGTTCTTCCAGCGCAGACGGCGTATCCATGTCATTACGGAAGATCCTGTCGGAAAGACGCGCAGCAAGAGCCATTCCCATTGCAACGGCCTCTCCATGAGTGATGTCAGTCTTTTCCGGAGCACCGTCCCCGGTCATGGCCTCGCGACGGGCCAGAGTCTCTATCGCATGGGCGAACGTGTGGCCGAGGTTGAGTTTCCTGCGCTCCCCTTTTTCGAACTGGTCGCGGGACACGATTCCGGCCTTCACACGTACGGCAGCGGCTATCAACGGCGTCAGTTCGCATGCATGGGCGCTCACGCAGTCGCTCCAGTATTCGGCGGCATCCTGCTCAGGAACAATGACATACTCCTTATGCATGGCATTCAGGAGGCCTACGGCAGTCTCGTAATTGCCGGCATCCTCGATGATGAATGTCTTGAGCATCTCTGCAGCACCCGAGCAGAAGTCACGGTACGGAAGGCTCTCAAGGACCTGCGGGCAGATGTAGGTGAACTCCGGCTGGCGGATCACTCCGAGGATGTTCTTGTAGTTCTCGAAGTTGACTCCCGTCTTGCCTCCGATGGCAGCATCCACCTGCGAAAGAAGGGTCGTAGGAACATAGGCGAACCTCACTCCCCTCTTGTATATCGATGCTGCGAAACCGACCATGTCACTGGTGATTCCGCCTCCCACCGCCAGCACAAGGGCATCACGGTCGGCTCCGTTGTCCAGAAGCCATCCGCAGATGTCCATCACCGTGTCCATCGTCTTGTTGTCCTCGGAAGCATCTATCAGTTTGCCCGGCACGCCCTTATGGTTCATTATCTCCGCAATCTCCTGGGCCACAGGACACTGCATCGCCACATTGCTGTCCATCACAGCAAACACGTGACGGTACGGGTCGAGATGTTCCTCCAATGCCGCGATACCATCCCCTACAAAGACACGGCTGATCACTCTGCCTGAAGAACATATGTTTATTTCATCCATCATCTGCATTCGTATTAACTTACAAATATAGCAATCTTTATCGTTAGTGGGTGCAGCAATGATGATTTCCTCGACAGACTGTCATATTTATTTTGCAATTTCCGAAAAATCAGATACCTTTGCAATCCTTATGAAGAAGGTTCATCCTTCACGTGCCTCTTTCTGACCTGATTCAGGCAGGCGACGGAAAAGCACACCAGCCCGGATGGCGGAATCGGTAGACGCGCTGGTCTCAAACACCAGTGGAGAAATCCGTGCCGGTTCGATCCCGGCTCCGGGTACGCGAAACCCTCGTAGAGTGCGTTCTACGAGGGTTTTTCTGTTTTCTTTCCCCACATTTTCCCCACATCATAAAATTTAGTGTTTTTCATCATCAATGTAGAAATATAAGCTAAATTTGTAAGAAAAATACTGCTATGTTATTCCAAGGGATAGATTTCAGACGTACTTCTTTTGACGAGTTAACCAGATTACTGAAGGATGGAAAGATACTCTTTAACAAAC
>JAFVHZ010000064.1 GCA_017474265.1 Bacteroidales bacterium
AACACAAAGATCTGTCTCAACACAGAGATTCCTGACGAGTGGGAAGGCATGGACGCAGCTCCTAGCACTCTCGCAATGTGGGAGGAGGTTCTCATGAACTCAAAGACTATCCTCTGGAACGGTCCTGTAGGCGTATTTGAGATCCCTGCATTCGCAAAGGGTACAAACCGCATCGCTGAGATCCTTGCAAAGGCGACATCAGAGAACGGTGCATTCACCCTCGTAGGTGGCGGTGACTCGGTTGCAGCAGTTACTCAGATGGGCTATGCTGACAAGGTAAGTTACGTGTCGACAGGTGGTGGAGCAATGCTCGAGTACCTCGAGGGCAAGGAACTCCCAGGCATCGCTGCTATCCGCAAATAAGGTCCGTCCTTCATTAAAATCACATAGGCACTTTGTACCGGTGACCCCCGTCTCCCGGATGGGAGGCACCCCCTAGCCGGGGGTGGCATGTCACCTAAAACAAAGTGCCTATGTGATTTTATATCCGGACTTCCAGCCATTCACCGTATTATAGTATATTTGCATGGCTAAAGTAGAATGATGATGAAAGATATATATTTCGCAGGAGGTTGTTTCTGGGGCACGGAACATTATATAAGACAGTTCGAGGGAGTGAAGAAGACAGCCACCGGCTATGCCAACGGCTCCCTTCCGAATCCCGCATATGAGCAGGTGTATACAGACCTGACCGGGCATGTGGAGTGTGTCAGGGTCACATATGACCCTGAAGTCATATCATTGGCCACATTGTGCCGACTCTTTTTCCGTTCCATCGATCCTCTGCTCAAGGATCGTCAGGGAAATGATGTCGGGACCAGATACCGTACGGGCATCTACTGGTGCTGTGATGAAGACAGGTTCGTTGTAGAAGAGGTTTATATGACGGTCCAGGCCAGATATGACAGTCCTTTGATGGTTGAAAAATGCCCGCTCGATTGCTTTTATCCTGCGGAGGATTACCATCAGGACTATCTTCTGAAGAATCCGGACGGATACTGTCACCTTTCACCTGCAGAACTTCAGTTTGCCAGGACCTATGCCCGCATCACGAAAGCCCTCAGGGCATATTCCGATGAAGAAAAGAAGGTCGTCCTTCCTCGATTCTTCAAGACCGGCAAAGGAGAGTATGGCGAAGGAGACAGATTCATTGGAGTCGTCGTTCCAAATACAAGGAAAGTCGCCAAGGAATTCTCTCTGGCGTCGTGGGAGGTCATTGAGGCTCTGCTGGAAAGCGAATGGCATGAGTGCCGGTTGTGCGCGTTGCTGATTCTGGTGGAAAGATATAAGAAACACCCGGAAGAGACTGTCAGATTCTATCTGAGTCACACGCAAGGAATCAACAACTGGGACCTCGTGGATCTGTCGGCCCCATACATTCTCGGACGTCATCTGACCGGGTCTGCGGACAGGGAGGTGCTGTACACGCTGGCCGGATCTGACAACATGTGGGAGCAGAGGATAGCAGTCGTTTCCACCTTGGCCCTCATAAGGGACAATCAGTTCGAAGATACCATGCGCCTTGCCGGAATGTTCCTCGACACACGGCATGACCTTATGCATAAGGCTGTCGGCTGGATGCTGCGCGAAGTCGGCAAGCGCGACGAGCGTACTCTGACCGATTTCCTCGACAAGCACTGCCTGCAGATGCCTAGGATTATGCTCCGTTATTCCATAGAGAAATTTTCTCCTGCCCGCCGCGCCCATTACATGCGTCGTCCTTGCTAGTGGCACGGTGGCCTAAGTTCAGTATGGAAAGTGCGGTGCAGTGTGGCGGGTTTGCAAATTGTTTATATCTTTGCAGGGTTAATAATTGAAGCATATGTTCGAGTCTTTGGCAATACATTGGAGCGTAAATCCTGAAATATTGAGCATCGGGCCGGTGTCCCTCAGGTGGTATTCGCTTCTGTTCATATCGGGATTCATCCTCGGATGGTTCATTTTCAAGTGGTTCTTCAAGAGGGAGGGAGTGCCGGTGACACTTCTGGATCCGCTTCTGTATACCCTTCTGATAGGTACCATCGTGGGTGCCCGTCTGGGCCACTGTCTTTTCTATCAGCCGGATTATTACCTGGGCAGTTGGCAGGGCTTCTGGGAGATATTCATGCCTTGGAAGGGCGGTCTTGCCAGTCATGGCGGTACAATCGCCCTGTTTATAGCAATGTGGTGGTTTGCAAGACATTACGGTCGTAAATATGACTTTGATTTCGTATGGATTCTTGACCACCTTGCCATTGCAGTATGCTTTGCTGCGACATTCATCCGCCTGGGCAACCTCTTCAATTCGGAGATTTACGGAGATGTGACGACCCTTCCTTGGGGATTCATCTTCGAACTCCGCGGCGAGACAGAGCCAAAGCATCCGACCCAACTTTATGAAGCCCTGAGTTATTTCCTTCTGGGAGTCTTCCAGATATTGATGTACAGGTACCGGTTGGACAGACTTTACAGAGGTTTCTTCATCGGAACATTCTTCATCGGATGCTTCGGCATGCGTTTCCTCATCGAGTTCATCAAGGAACCTCAGGTCGGCTTCGAGCAGGATATGGTCCTGAACATGGGCCAGTTACTGAGTATTCCTTTCATCCTTCTCGGCATCGGATTCCTCATCTACAGTCATATCAAGAAGGAGCCGGCAAGGATAGTCCATCCTGAAAAGAAGAAGGCGGCGCCTACCCATTACGCAAAAAGTCTGAACAAGTGATGATGGTGGATGATAAGTCTCAGCAGAAGGGAAGAATAACCGGAGTTCTGGAATTCCTTGAGAAGCACGGCCTCGGCTATGAACTGCATACCCATCCGCCTCTTCCTACGATAGAACTTGCTCTGGAGTATTGGAAGGACATTGATTCCACCCATTGCAAGAACCTCTTCTTCAGAAATCACAAAGGCAACCGCCACTATCTTGTGGTCTTCGAGTGCCATAAGGAACTGGCCATCCATTCCCTGGAGCATATGCTCAGGCAGGGGAAACTCTCTTTCGCTTCGCCGGAGCGCATGGAGCGTTGTCTGGGACTTCTGCCCGGTTCGGTGTCTCCCCTGGGACTTATCCATGACATGGACCTCGCCGACGTCGGGCCTGACGGGGCAATGGTGCCGAAGGAAGGCGTCATGGCAAAGGAACTGTTCCCGAACGGTCACAGGGTCAAACTCTTCCTCGACAGTGACCTGCAGAAATCCGAACACATAAGTTTCCATCCTTGCGACAATACCGCCAGTGCCGTTCTCTCCAATGCGGATTTCATGAAGTTTCTGGAAATCTGGGGAGGGGAGTATGAGTGGCTGGACGTAGCGAAAGAAGGGTCTTTTTAAGGTTATGCCTGTATTTCAACGGCGAAAGCCCTGAATGTTTCTTGAAGAATTTTCCGAAGGAGGACTGGTCTGCAAATGACAGTGTCTCCGCTATCTGCTGTATGCTAAGTTCGGGATTTCTAAGTAGGCGTGCCGCAGCCTCTGCCCTCATGGCCGATATGATTGTTCCGACTGATACACGAGTCTTTTCCTTTACTATGAGTGCGAGGTATTGCTTTGATATGCAGAGTTTTTCAGCATAGAACTCAACGCTTGTCTCCTTGTATATGTGCTCTGTGAGAAGGGCGGTGAGATCCTTCATTATGCTGTCTGCTCTCTTCATCCCGGAGTTGTGTGACGGCACTCCTTTTCCGTACCTTTTCCACATCATGTCTGCCATGTCTGTGAGAAGTATGTAGAAGTAGGCGTAGTTGATTTCTTCTGCAAAATGATGGTCTTTGTTCGAAAGGGAGGTGATCATGTTGCTTATGTCCCTGTGCAGGGTCTCGATGTCGTCCTTGTCTATGATTTCCCCACCGATTCCGTGTTCTATGCCGAATCTGAAGTCTGGCGGGAAAGGGTTTCTGTTCTGGAAGATGTCCATTACGACATTCTTGTCGGTTGCTGCCGCCATCGCATGAAAATCGGCATCATAGCGTATCTCATAGATGTCGCTCCAGGTCGGCAGGTTGACATATGTGTCCTTGCAGAAGGTGAATTTCTCCCCGTTGACCACAAGTTCCATCTTTCCGTTGAGGATGATGATGACAAGGTGGTATTTCGGGCGGCGTGGCTTTCTGTAAGATACAGATCCTGAGCCCTTTATCTCACATGCGAATATGTATCCGTCGATGTATCCGACGCGGGTGACATTCTTTTCCCCGAAGAGTACCGCAGGCTTCCCGGATTTAGGTCTTGTTTCTTCCATTGGTTCAGAATTTTGTCCAAATATAGAAAAATTAGCAGTTTTGACCAAAACTATATAAAAACAAACCAAAACGCGGTGATTGTCGGCTTGAAATTTGTTGTATTTTTGCGCCTTGTTAATTAGTGTATAAAATGATGAAGAAATTAGAGGTAACAATGGCGGTCATCGCGGCTCTTTTTCTGACATCATTCTCTGCTTCAGCACAGCAGGAAGCAAAGAATGGGCCGGAGGAGGCACCGGTGGTGATCACTTTGGAACAGGCGCTCGAGATTGCCTTGAGCGAGAATGTGTCGGTCAAGGTGGCTGACCTTGAGATAAAGAGGACGCAGTATGCCAAGAAAGGTACTTATGCCGCTCTCTTTCCTCAGATTGATGCGTCCGGAGCATATCAGAGGACGATCAAGAAACAGGTGATGTATATGGATTTCGATATGAGTTCCCTCGGAGGCCTTGGTGGCCTTGGCGGTGGCACCGGTAGTGGAGAAGGTGAAGGTGCCGGTGACGGAACTGGCGAAGGAACTCAGATCCCGGACGGTGTGCAACTCCCCGGAGGATCGACTGATTCGGAGTCCGGATCTTCAAGCAATAACGGAGGCGGCCTTGAGGTCGGACGTTGGAACACGTGGAGCGCAGGTGTAAGCGCTGCGATGCCGCTTGTGAGTGCCCAACTCTGGCAGAGTCTCAAGTTGTCCGGTCTGGATGTGGAACTGGCGGTAGAGAAGGCTCGTTCGTCACGACTTGACATGGTTTCTCAAGTAAAGACAGCATATTTCGGTATCCTTCTGGCAAAGGAGGCCTTCGAGGTATATAAGCAGGCTTATGAGAACGCTCTCCAGAATATGGAAGACACTCAGATGAGGTATGACGCACAGAAGGCATCACAGGTGGAACTTCTTGCGGCAAAGACAACCTTGGCTAATGCTGTTCCGAATGTCTACAATGCTGAAAGTTCTGTGATTCTGGCATTGTGGCAGTTGAAGGCAGTGATGGGCGTGGACCTTGACATGAACCTTGATGTGGCAGGAAGACTAGCTGACTATGGCGAGCATATGTTCTATGACATCCACCAGCATGATAGCGTCTCCCTCGACCGCAACACCACCATGAAACAGTTGGCTATCCAGGCTGAAATGCTTGCCGAGAATATCAAACTTCAGAAATATGCCAATATCCCGACTCTCGCCCTTGCATTCAATTTCAGTATGAATGCAATGACCAACGACTTCAATTTCAGCGAGTACAGGTGGACTCCTTATTCTACTGTCGGTGTAAGCCTCAGCATTCCGATCTTTGCAGGCGGAAAGCGTTATCAGCAGATACGTCAGGCGAAGAACCAGTATGAGCAGGTGAGTCTTCAGACTCTTGATACGGAGCGCAGACTCAAGATTGCCATCCGTCAGAATCTCGCGACGATGGAGACCAACATGAAGAGTTACATCGCTGCCAATGATGCCGTTACGACTGCGCAGAAGGCATACGATATCGCACAGGCCTCATATAAGGTGGGACGCAGCAAACTTGTTGAACTTAATGATGCACAACTCCAACTCACTCAGGCTCAGTTGGCTGCATCGCAGGCAATCCACAGTTTCCTGACAGCAAAAACCCAACTCGAGCAGACCCTCGGACAGGATTTCATTTCAGAATAAAAGTAAAAGGTACAATATAATGAAGACTATTTTCAGAACAATGTTCATTGCCGCAGTTGCCGTGATGGCTCTCGGATGCGGCAGCACAGGTACAAAGAAACAGGCAGAGACTGCCGTTGTCGTAGATGAGACTCCTACAGTGTCTGTGCAGCAGGTTTCAGCACGTGAAGTGCCTCAGACTGCAACCTACACTTCTACAGTGCAGGCCTATGTAAAGAACAATATCGCGCCTCAGATGGCAGGCCGTATCACAAAGATCAATGCTGAGATCGGTGATTTTGTGAAGAAAGGTCAGATTCTTGCCGAGATAGACAAGGCTCAACTTCTTCAGGCTCAACTCCAGTTGCAGAACCTTGAGGTGGAACTCCAGCGCCTGAAGTCACTTTACGAGGCAGGTGGACTTTCACAGTCTGACTATGATTCCATCGAGATGCAGTATAATGTGGCAAAGACTCAGGTGGACAACCTCATCGAGAACACCACCCTCAGATCACCGGTGGACGGTGTCGTTACTGCCCGTAATTATGATGCCGGCGACATGTACACCATGAGCATGCCTATCTACACTGTGGAGCAGATAGTGCCAGTGAAACTCCTGGTGGGCATTTCTGAGTCAGACTATACCAAGGTGAAGAAAGGCGATTCTGTAGAGATCACTGCAGACGCAATCCCAGGCAAGACATTCTACGGAAATGTTGAGAAGATTTACCCTACCATCGACCCTGCAACAAGGACATTCACTATAGAGGTAGTGGTGAAGAATCCATACAAGACTCTCCGTCCGGGTATGTTCTCCCGCGTTACAGTGAATTTCGGAACCAACAACAATGTAGTGATTCCAGACGTGGCTGTAGTAAAGCAGCAGGGCTCAGGCGAGCGTTTCGTGTATGTACTCAATCCGGACGGAACGGTTTCATATACAAAGGTAGTCCTCGGACGCCGTATGGGTGCCGAGTACGAGGTTCTTGAAGGAATCGAGGACGGCGCCAAGGTTGTTGTCGGAGGCCAGATCCGCCTTAAGGACGGCATTAAGGTAACAGTTAACGAGTAATAGATTATGAGTATATACAGAAAAGCGGTAAATAACCCGGTAACCACGTCTCTGGTCTTCATTGCGCTGGCTATCTTCGGTATTTTCTCGCTGATAAACATATCTTTGGACAGGTTCCCTAAGTTCGATGCGAACGTGGTGATGGTAATGTCATCATATCCGGGAGCCAGTGCGGAGGATATCGAGACCAACCTCACCAAGGTGCTCGAGAACTCCCTGAATGGTGTGAGCGACCTCAAGAATCTGAGTTCGACTTCAAAGGAAAACATTTCCCTCATCACCCTCGAATTCGTCGAGGGCGTCGATATTGACGTCGCTACCAATGACGTCCGAGACAAACTGGACATGGTGAACTCTGTTCTTCCGGACGGTGCTTCGCTTCCTATCATCTTCAAGTTCAGTGCGGATGACATGCCTATCATGATCATGGCCGCAACTGCTGACGAGAGCCTTCAGGCTCTTGAGAAGATTCTTGACGACAAGGTGGCAACTCCTCTTGCCCGTGTGTCAGGAGTGGGTACTGTGTCAATTGCCGGTGCGCCTAAGCGTGAGATCCAGGTATATTGCGACCCTAACAAACTTGAGGCATACGGACTTACCGTTGCAGGAATCTCAAGCATGATTGCTGCCGAGAACAGGAACATCCCTTCAGGTACGATCGACATAGGATCGAACGCATATTCTCTCCGTGTGGAGAAGGAGTTCACTTCTGCAGAGCAGATGCTGGACATCGTTGTCGGACATTCCAACGGCAGGACAATCTATCTGCGTGATGTGGCAAGAGTCGTCGACGGAGTGGAGGAAAGATATCAGGAGGCTTATGTGAATGGAGTACAGGGCGCTCAGATCGTCATCCAGAAGCAGGCCGACGCCAATACAGTCAATGTGATCAAGGGCGTCAAGAAGGCAATGAAGAACATCGAGAAGAATCTCCCTTCAGACATCCATATAAGGACAGTCGTTGACGGTTCGGAAAACATTCTGAATACTCTCAACTCACTCAAGGAGACCATCATAGTGACCTTCCTTATCGTGATGCTCGTCGTTTACCTCTTCCTCGGAAGATGGCGTGCGACATTCATCATCGTTCTTGCGATTCCTGTTTCCCTCCTTGCATCACTGATGTATCTCTGGGCTACCGGAAACACTCTGAACATCGTTTCGATGTCGGCCCTTTCGATTGCGATCGGTATGGTCGTGGACGACGCCATCGTGGTTCTCGAGAACATCTCCACACATCTGGAAAGGGGAGCGAAGCCGAAGGAGGCTGCCGTGCATGCGACCCAGGAGGTGGGTATCTCCGTGATAGCGTCTACTCTGACAATGCTTGCCGTATTCCTTCCTCTGACAATGATCAAGGGTATGGCCGGTCTGATGTTCAAGCAGTTGGGA
Source organism: Bacteroidales bacterium (assembly GCA_017474265.1). GTDB lineage: Bacteria > Bacteroidota > Bacteroidia > Bacteroidales > UBA932 > Cryptobacteroides. The sequence continues at coordinate 8,312 of JAFVHZ010000064.1, forward strand.
TGGATCACCAGCATCATCATGATTGTCTCTACAATCGGTGCCCTCACGCTCATTCCGATGCTCTGCTCGCAGTTCCTCAGATTCAAGCCTAAGACAGGCAAGATACATGACCTCATATTCGGAAACTTCAACAGGTTCATTGACCTCATATCAAGAGGATACAGCCGTCTGATCAACTGGTGCGTAGGCCACAGGACGATTGTGGTGCTGATTTCCCTTGTGGTGTTTGTCGGCACTGTCGGACTTATCGGACCTGCCATCAAGACAGAGTTCATGCCTAAGTCTGACGACGGACGTATCACTCTCCAACTTGAACTTCCTGCAGGTACAGGCCAGGATATAACAAGAGCGACCGCTCAGGAACTTTATCAGAAGTTCAGCGCTGCCGTTCCTGAGATTGAGAACTGCTCGTTCGCTCTCGGTCAGGCAGATTCCGACAATGCCTTTGCATCAATGCAGAACAACGGTACCCATATCGTGTCATACAACATCAATGTGGGAAGCATGGAGGACCGTGAGCGTTCTACATCAGAGATTGCCGATGTGATAAGAGGAATCCTTGCCGACTACCCTGAATTCAAGAAGGTGAAGGTGACCGAAGGTGGCGGAGGCGGAATGGGAGGCGCTTCTACAGTGGATCTTGAGATCTACGGATATGACTTCGAGACCACTGACCGTGTAGCCAGGGAACTCCAAGGCAAGATGCTCGAGTCAGGAGATTTCTCTCAGGTGCTTCTTAGCCGTGACGAGTATGTTCCTGAATATCAGGTGGATTTCGACAGAGAGAAACTTGCTGTCAACGGATTGAACAGCACCACTGCCGCTTCTTACCTCAGCGCTGCGATGAACGGTTCGACCCAGTCCTTCTATCGTGAGGACGGAGACGAGTATGACATCCGCGTGCGTTATGCTCCCGAATTCCGTACCAGCATCGAGGATATAGAGAATATACTCATATACAACAATATGGGCAAGGGCGTGAGGATCAAGGATGTCGGCACAGTCATAGAGACTCTGACCCCTCCTTCGATTCAGAGAAAGAACCGTGAGCGTCTGATTACCGTCTCAGGAGTTGTTGCAAACAACGTGGTGCTTTCTGACGCAGTCGCTACGACGGATGCCGTGATAGCAGATACAGACATTCCATCAGAACTCTCGATAGAGATCGGAGGTTCATATGAGGATCAGCAGGACATGTTCGGAGACCTCATCATGCTCCTTGTCATGATCATCATCCTCGTGTACATCGTGATGGCATCCCAGTTCGAGTCGTTCATGAGTCCGTTCGTGATCATGTTCTCGATTCCGTTCGCATTCGTCGGAGTGCTTCTCGGACTTTGGGTGACCGGTACGCCTCTGGGTACGATGGGTATGATCGGTATCCTCATCCTCATGGGTATCGTGGTGAAGAACGGTATCGTGCT
>JAFVHZ010000065.1 GCA_017474265.1 Bacteroidales bacterium
AATGGCAGCCGCATATCCGCTCTCTCCACGAAAACGGGTAGCGGCAAGCAGTACAGCGGCCATCCCTAATAATATGATGATGCTGGACGAATTGACGGTCAATATAAAATCATCGTATCCCATAGACATACCTTTCCATTCTGGCACAAAATTACCCAAAAATCAGCAAACAGAACTGTTTTATCTGCATTTTTTATGGTAATGATATACAAGTTTACACAATATGTCATGATACACCAACCAGAATCAAAAAATCCTCATTCTTTTTGATTCCAAATGGGAAAAATCAGAGAAAACCACTTTTTTTTACACAAAACAGACATCAACACGCCTTTACGCCTTGGATATTTCAAGGTGCAGAAATGGTGAAGGTGTAGACATGTATATCATTCTCTTTTTTATTGAACACCAGTCCGGACACCCCTGAAGCCGAGATGGGATTTCATTTCTTACCGATATTTTGTAATTTTAAAGCGGCATTTGCCCTCTTACCAAAGCAAGTTTGTCAAGTTATCGGCGAAGCCGCTTGAGCGTCAGCGAAAGAACGCAACCATCCATTCCCATCGCTTACTCCCATGCCGCACGGATCGACTTTCATTGTCTTAAAACAACAAAATGTTTGTTTTTCTTGATTTTGTTGTCCGTAAGTGTTATTTTTGTTGCAGAAAAAACGCGGCACTATGGAGATTTTAACAAGAATATACTACGCTGACAAGGTTGATTCCTGGATCGGAAAGGGCAATATCATTGTCCTTTCCGGTCCTCGTCGTGTGGGTAAGAGTTATATTCTCAAGGACTTCATCGAGAGGCACTCTAAGGAAGAGGATATAAATGTCATCTATGTAGATAAGGAGAAAAAGGCGTTTGGGAACATCAAGACAAAGGATGATCTTGACAATTACATTGAGAACCTTTTTCAGCCTGGCAAGCATAACTGTATTCTTGTCGATGAGGTCCAGCAGATAGAGAAGTTTGAGGAAAGCATATGCAACTGGTACACTGAGGATAATACAGATGTTATCATCACCGGAAGTAACTCCAAGATGCTGTCCGGTGATCTATCCACGTTATTGGCCGGCAGATATGTAGAAATCCGTGTTCATCCATTGACCTATCCGGAGTTTCTTGAGTTTCATAGTCTTCAGGACAGCGATGAGTCGCTGATGAAGTATCTGAATTACGGTGGCCTGCCTGGTCTTCGCAGGATAGGACTGGATAGCGATGAGCACGTCTGGGCATATCTATCAAGCGTATTCAACACCATAATGCTTAAGGACATTATCGAACGTCACGACATCCGTAACGTGCCTTTCCTGAATAATCTCATTGCTTTCTACGCTGACACTACAGGTAAACTGACATCTGCCAACAGCATTTCCAAGTATATGAAGTCGCAGGGAGAGAGTATATCAAGCAATCTGGTACTTCTGTATAGAAGTTTCTACGAGGAGGCTTATCTGCTGAATCCGGCTTCCCGTTATGATATTCACGGTAAGAAGATTCTTGAATCCAACGAAAAGGTCTATTGGGATGATCTGGGGCTCCGTAATCTCAAGGCTGAGGGTGGATTGGATTCATATATCGAAAAGGTTATCGAGAATGCTGTATACAAGCATTTGTGCTTTTTGGGATATAAGGTACAAGTGGGTGTCCTTGGAGCCGGAGAAGTTGATTTTGTCTGCACCAAGCCCGGCGAAACGGCATATGTGCAGGTAACATATCTGATGGGCGAGCAGTCTACAAGAGACAGGGAATTCGGTCCGTTGGAGAAGATCCGTGACAATCATCCGAAATATGTGATCAGCGCCACTCCATTCCTGACCTCAAGGGATGAGAATGGAATCAAGCATATTTCCTTGAGGGAGTTTCTTAACAAGGGACTGTAAAACTGTATAACCTCCTTCATATCGGTAAACGCCAGGTCAAGACTTCAGCCGGCAAAGAACACTCCGATATACATCACAGCCGGATCCGATGAAAGAAGTTACGGTCCTCTGGAATGGTTTGCAGCAGAAATCAACAAGGCCGGAGGATCGGCAATCTTCGAACTGCTGCCCGGGAAAAGGCACCGTGAAGCGTGCGACTGTGCCATTTCATCAAAGAGACTGAAATGGTTGTTCTTTTGAACTGTATGAATAAAGGTCGCGAGAACTTGTTCTCAAGCGACCGGATCAATGTAAAAATCCGGTTGTTTTCAATCTCGGCCAGAAAAACGGCTCTATATCTGGCCGCCTCTTAGAAAAACCTGCTTCCGGCCAGAAAAACAGGCTTATTTATGGCCATCATCGGCACAAAGCAGGCATAGTGAGCGATAAGCAAATGAAATCCCGGTGAGAGTTAGAACGGGTTACGAGTTCCTGGTGTTGTTTTCAGCGTCGTAAGCCTTCTTTGCCATGAAGAGAATGGTATTATTGCAGGCTGTATATATACCTCCAGATAATGCTGTCATGATCAGCCAGAAGTTATCCCTTCCCACAACATGCTCCATTATGATTCCAAATAGAAAGAAGCCGATCATGAGCACCGGAACAATGTATTCGACATATATCATTCCCATTTCTGTCTTGGCAAGATAAGATGGGTTCTTTTCGTTCTTTATTCTTGCTATCAGAGAAAGAGGAAGGCCGATTACAAGAAAGGCTACAGAAGCGATCAACAGCCAGTCAGGATCGTTATTCACCAATTTAGGAATTACGAACAACAGGTAGCATATAACGAGCGCTACAGAGGAAACAAGACGGCATAGTTTCAGTGTTTTCATAGTATAAATATAAATGTATCCGGTTCGTCAATTGTTTTTCAGTCTGCGGTACTTTGTCAGATAGTAAATAAAGAGAATGATGCTGCACAGCAGTGATCCGAGGGCCAGATACAAGACAAGGTCTGATGAAACTCCGTGCCCGGATGCGGAAATCTGTGCCAGACATACACAAAGCAATGCGGCGGCAGAAAGCCCTGTTGCTTTCATTCCGCCTTTCAGGTTTTTTTCTGTGAAATCTTTCATAGTTATTCCTCCTTCTTGAATTTCTTGAGTTCGTTGAAATAGATGACAGCCCATAGAATGGCGAAGACAAGAAAGATTACTCCTCTGAAAATCCGTCCTTCATCATCAATGAATTCCAGGACAGAAAGCACCAGCCACCCGATTGCAATGATTGGCCAGCCGATGCGCCAGGCTTTGTTGGATTTCGGTTTATTCATAGTTTTATTTGTTCGTTTATATATAGACGCATAAGACATCATTTAACTACAGTTATGGAATAAAAAAGAAACAGAATTATCTACTTTAGTCTTGTAATTTCTTTACGCATTACAAAGATAAATGTTTATAATGAAAAAGGGAGCAAAAACGCTCCCCTTTTTGTCTCTCATATCGTCGTTAATCGACTGGGCAATAAGAACTAACTCTTGTTTCTCCATCAAAGGTGAAGTTTATATTCGCCCCCTTTTCCAAATAGATTACTTGAGCAACCCATCGGGTGTAATCTGCCGTTTCTCCTTTATATGACATTTCTATTTCTATGCACACTGCAATTTTCTCCGCAAGACTATGGGCCGTAAAGGTCTTCTTTGTACCGTATTTGATGTTCTCCATATCTTGTATGTTAACTCTTTCGTTCTTGTCATTATATTCATATACGACAATGCTTTCCTTGAATGTTGCCCCTTGTGAGATATATTCTTCAAACAAGGTACGGTTATCCATAGCATAAGAAATGGTATAGGTCGTTTCCTTTTCTTTTGTTGGGGTATCAAGTCCAGACGGGTCACAAGAAGTGAATACTAAAGTCGCAAATGCGACAAGGAAATAGATAAGTTTTGATTTCATAATACTTTGTTTTATAGGGTTAATGCAATATTGCCATCTCATAATGGATAAGCAATAACATCCCAACAAAACAAAAGCGTAGTGCCTATCCACCCGTTCCGCAGGATTACCACATCCTTTCCTAACAATGGCATACGCACTACGCTAAGACGCAGTACGCCCAAGTTAGGATTTCAAAAATAGCCATGTCGGTCTATTGTGGTAATTTGCGGAACGATTAGGCTATAAATATGTTATAGATAATACCTCACAAAAGCATTATCGGTACAAAAATAGTAAAAAATAAGTGTTTTTTGATACCTAAACTTGAAAATGAGGGATATTTATACATATATTTGTAAAAATTTGGATTATGAAGGCATTAGAGGTTGCAAGATACATAATTGCCAAAAGTGATAATGTTGGCGATTTGATAACAAACAAGAAACTACAAAAACTCCTTTATTATGTAAAGGCATGGGGACTCGTGTATTTTGACGAAGGTGTTATAGAAGATGAATTTGAAGCGTGGATACACGGTCCCGTATGCGTTGCTGTTTATCAAGAATATAAGCGTTTCGGGTATAACCCAATAGGGTTTGAATACCCGAATGGTATGTCATCATCGCAATATATAAAGATGTTTTGGAAAGACAAAAATCAAAATATGATGGAAATGATAGACGCGGTATTTGCAAAATATAGTGTTCTTTCATCATTTCAATTAGAACTATTGACTCATTCTGAAAAACCTTGGATAGAAGCACGAGGAAATTTACTTCCAATTGAAAACGGTAATGCTGTTATACAAGAGGAAACAATGAAGAATTTTTATTCAAAAAAGAATGGGTAATTTTGATGATATTAAAGAGTGGGAACTCAATGTTTCAGACATACATCGTAAGTACCGCCTTGGGGATAACTCCGATGCTTTTGAAGAAATAAAAGGACTTAAACCCATATTTGCTTTTGATTACATAAGTCTTAATCAAACATCATTTTGCTTTAATAGCAAACTAATGGGAGGAAGAGATTTTTATAAAATGCTAAAGTCCCTAAAAAGCATATCTAAATATACTTATGATACAATAAATTCAGATGATAGATTCCATTTCCATGAGGTTAAGTGGACAGATGTAACAATATCTAAGGCTGATTTTGAAAAATGTATTTATGAGCAAGAAAAAGTGAAAGTAAAAGGCGATATAACGCCTTATCAGTTTAAACTTTTTCAAGAGGCAAGGGTGTTCGGCTTCATCTACAAAGGTGTATTCTATTTAGTCATGTTAGATAGAAATCACAATGGATATAAGAGAAAAGATAGAAAAAAGAAGTAAGGCTTTATCTAACCGCCAATAGTACCAAAGAATTAAAAGCCTCATCGTTATCTCTATGGTTAAGGCGATAGCAGAACTCATTTACATATTTCTGCATATACTTAACCGAAACATTGTGAAATACCCCATAGACACCTCGTTTAAGAACAGCCCAAAAACTTTCTATTCCGTTGGTATGTATCCCATTACCAAGAGAATAAGCAACACTATGGTCAACCTTTAGCCTGATAAAGTTGCATTCGTTCTCTTTGTCGAGAATATTATACCCCGAATATTGGTCGGTCATAACAATTGTGTTGTTCTTACAGACCTTTTTAAGAACATTGAAGAGTTGTTTACCGCTCAACTACTTACCATCTTCATTGAAATTAGCCACAACAGCGTGAACCTTACCCGTATTTCGTTCTTTCACACCGATAACGGGGGTCTTTGCACAGGCACGACCACGCTTGTTAAAATTCTCGTTTGTCTCCCTCTCATTGTGAACATTCTTCTTTCTAGGTTTTCCACCGACATAAGTCTCATCAATCTCCACAACTGCTTCAAAGGTATCTTTGTATTCCTCATTTTCCATCGCGTTCCTTATCTGATGAAGCATACGCCATGCAGATTGATATGAACCCATACCCATTTCTCTTTTCAATTGAAGTGCGGAAATACCCTTGCGGGATACGATAACCAAATTCATGGCATAGAGCCACATACGCAAGTCCAAATATGTATTCTCAAAGATTGTGTTTTTAAATGCAGAAAATTTTGACTTGCAATTATTGCAATATAGAAAACGTCTATTGTATTGCTGATGGTATATACCCTTGTGGAAACAACCACATTTCGGACATACATATCCGCCTTTATATTTCGTGGTAACAATAAAGTCTATTGCAGCATTTTCATCTGGAAACCTTTTCGTAAATTCAAAGTAAGTCATATCTTTGTTGTTTGTTATAACAAAGATACAATTCACTTGTGCCAACATACGACACAAGCGAAAGTTACAAGACTAAAGTAGATAATTCCGAAAAGAAAAGGCATTCAGTCTTCACTGAACACCTGATTCAACATTTTTAATGTTCGGCTTTTACAGAAAGAGTTCTACTTCTTCCCCTTAGCCTCGTCAATCCTCTTCTGGGCAGCCTCCTGGCGTGCTTTTGCCTCGGACATCTGCTTCTGATACTCCTTCTCCTGGACTCCCTTGCGTACCTCAGGATTCCTCATGGCCTTCTGTTCCTCGTAGAAAGCCTTGGTCTCCATCTTCTGCGCCTTGAAGTTTGCCTTGTCAATCTCTCTCTGTCTCTTTGCGCTCTCCTTCATGTCGCGGAAAGCCTGCTTGAAGAAGCCGGGCTTCTCTGTCTCCTTGGTCTGCTCCTGAGCCGTCGCTCCTGTCGTGATGCCTGTCATAAGGGCGGCAATCCCTATGAATTTCATAAACTTGTTCATGTCTTCTTCTTATTTATATGTGTGCAATTATTTATTATCTGTTTCGTCTCCTTCTTCAGGAATTTCAATGACTTCCTCCTCGACTTCGAGGAATTTCTCCACGAACTTGTCCTCGATCTTCTGATAGGTTCCCACTACGGCATCCTCGATCTTCTGATAGGTCTCTACAACAGTGTCTTCGATCTTCTGATACGCGCCGACAACCTTCTCTTCAATCTTGCCGGTCTTTAGCTTCATCTCTTTCATAATCTTTTCTGTTTTGCTTCGGCAAAGGTACCTGCATCCGGCTTTCAGGTAAAGAGATGATATGCCTTTAAATTGGTCTGATTTGCCAAAATGGTGGATTGTTTGGTCATATCCGCCGACCTTTTGGGCAGATTTTCCTGATAATTGCATGATTTATTGTTCAGAATTGCCGAATTTGTAACTTTGCGGAACAAGATGCAGATTATGGATATTGAACTTCTGGATAATGACGCTATATTGAACGGCCTTAGGTTTCCTTATAAGGTATGCAAGGTCACGCAAGTGGTGATCGCTACAGGCGAGATATCCTGTATCGTGGACTTCTTCTCCTATACCCTCAAGGCCCCGTCTGTTGCCATATTCTTTCCGGGGCAGGTCATCGAGTCCATCGAGGCAAGCGAAGACTTCAACGGCTTCGGAATGGTCACTGAGGAAGCGTTCACCGACTCACTCAACCTTCCTGTCAGTTTCCAGGAAAGACTCCAGTTCAAGGCAAATCATTTCTATTCCCTGAATGCGGAAGGCCTGGAAGCCTTTACGAACTGTTATGCGATGGTAAAGAGCATAATGAATCAGGAAGGACATCCGTATAAGGAGGAAATCATCCGGCACCTCTTCTCAGCATATTATTATGGTCTGGGATATTATGTCCATAATGCCCGGAGGCAGAAATCGGTCATGACCCTCCAGCAGGAAATCTGCGGGAAGTTCATCTCCTTAGCGTCGGAGAATTTCAAGAAGCATCGTGACATCGGTTTCTATGCCGACAGATTGTGCATGACGAACAAATATCTTTCCGCCCTCCTGAAGCAGGAGACCGGTATGACGGCCTTGGAATGGATAGAGAAATATGTGGTCCTGTATGCGAAGGGCTGCCTTTCGTCGACGTCAATGACCATTCAGGAGATCAGTGATGACCTCGACTTTCCGTCTCAGTCGGTCTTCGGGAAATATTTCAAGAGGGTTGAAGGAATCTCTCCTAAGGCCTATCGGCAGTCTCTTGACAAGGACAGGTGACCTGAGCGATAAGATGGCCTGACTCGATCTCATTCATATGGTGTCCGTCCCATGAGGTCTTCATATACGGATGCCGCAGGGCAAGATATTCTTCGACAACGGCCTTGGCAAATGATGCCACATCCCTTTCTGAGGCCTTGTCTTCATTATAGATCAGAAGGATGTCTTTCTTGAAATACTGGATGTTCACCGGATTCTGCCTCCATCCCAGAAGTGGACGGGTGCGTTCCGGGCTTCGTCTGACCGGTGGCGGAGTAGCCATGATGTTCCTTGCCAGGAAAGGAAACCTGCCGAAAGCCTTCTTCAGGCCGTACATCAGGCAGACATGGTGTATTTCTTCGAAAGTATTGATTGAGATGATGTTCATAGGTAAAAGTTTCTGGTGGCAAAGGTAGGCAAACCGTCCATAAAGAATTCCGCAAAACAACCGGAAGATTGGACCCTTTTGCCGAAATTCGTCAGAATTGCGCGACATCGGCCACCGTGCCGCCGACGTGGCTTATAAGTTCTGCCGGGGATATCTCCAACTGGAGGCCGCGCACTCCCGCACTTACGTAGATGATGTCATGGTCGAGGGCGGTAGAATGGAAATATGTCGGGAATCTCTTCTTCATGCCCACTGGAGAGCATCCTCCCCGGATATAGCCGGTCACGGCGAGGAGGTCCTTCATCGGTATCATCTCCACCTTCTTGTTACCGGATACCTTTGCAAGGGCCTTCAGGTCCACTTCCCCGTTTCCCGGAATCACGCATACGATATATCCGCTCTTGTCTCCATGGAGCACAAGGGTCTTGAAAACGCGGGCGATATCCTGCCCCAGACTGTCTGCAACATGTTGTGCAGCAAGGTCGTTTTCGTCAAATTCATAAGGAATCAGACGGTATGATATGCCGGCCTTGTCCAGCAGTCTTGCCGCATTGGTCTTTTCTGTCTTCTTTGCCATAACTCTGCAAAGTTACTTGAAATACCACGGAATTCATTATATTTGAAGATAAAATATAAGTCTTACGTTTATGAACAGATTTACTTTTCTTTCGATTGCATTGGCGGCCTCTCTGGCGGTTTCATGTAATGAAGCACCTCAATGGAGCCCCTCAGGCGACAGAATAATGACAGTCTGGGGAGAGAGTCTTGAACCTACGGATGTGCTTCCGGAATATCCTCGCCCTCAGATGGTCAGGGATGAATGGGTGAACCTTAACGGCCTTTGGAAATATGCTGTGGTTCCTGCAGAATCTCCATGTCCGGAAGAGTTTGACGGTCACATACTTGTGCCGTTTGCCGCCGAGTCTGCCCTTTCCGGAGTCGGCCGCACCGTTACGGAGAATGACGCTCTCTGGTATGTCCGTGAGTTCCGTGTTCCCAAGAAGTGGGCCGGCGAAAGGATCATGCTGAATTTCGGCGCCGTCGACTGGAAGGCAGAGGTCTTCGTGGACGGACAGATGGTGGGAGAACATACCGGCGGATATGCTCCGTTCTGCGTGGATGTGACAGATGCTCTTGAGCGCCGACGGAATCATGAACTCAAGGTAAAGGTGACCGACCGTACAGACAAGTGGTTCCAGCCTCGTGGCAAGCAGGTCTCGAACCCGAACAGCATCTGGTATACTGCAGTGACCGGAATATGGCAGACAGTCTGGATGGAGCCGGTTCCGGAGGAGCACATTGTTTCATATATGGCGGATGCGGATTTGGAGAGAAGTGTCCTGAACGTGGATGTGGACTACAGGCAGATAGAGGGAGGGGAGACCCTGAAGGTAGCCCTTTACGACAATGGAGTCCTTGTAGATGAGGCGGAAACAGACGGCAGTTCTGTTGCTCTGAATGTTCTTGAGGCCAGACTCTGGTCCCCTGATTCACCATATCTTTATGATCTGGAAATATCGCTTGTCCGCGACGGAGTCTCTATCGACCGTGTGAAGGGTTATGCAGCGATGCGTACAATCTCGTATGCGGCAGACGAGGACGGACATAAGCGCATGCTTCTGAACGGAAAGCCGCTTTTCCAGTACGGACCTCTGGATCAGGGATGGTGGCCTGACGGACTTTATACCGCTCCGACAGATGAGGCTCTTGCGTTTGACATCGAGAAGACCAAGGAAATGGGATTCAACCTGATCCGCAAGCATGTGAAGGTGGAGCCGGCAAGGTGGTACTGGCATTGTGACCGTCTTGGAATGCTCGTATGGCAGGATATGCCGAGCATCGCGGACAACGGCCCTAATTACTGGGACAACAGGACATATGAAAGAGGAACGGATTATCCTGTACCTGAAGAAGGAAAGGCCAACTATTATAAGGAGTGGGGAGAAATAATCAATGCATTCAAGACATTCCCTTGCATAGTGGCCTGGGTGCCTTTCAATGAGGCCTGGGGTCAGTTCGATACCGAAGAAGTGGTGCAGTTGACCCGCGCTCAGGATCCTTCCCGTCTCATCAACTACGCTTCAGGAGGAAACTTCGTACGCTGTAGTGGTGACATCATAGACCTGCATAACTATCCTCATCCGGAAATGTATCTCTATGACAAGGACTACATCAATGTTCTGGGAGAGTATGGCGGCATAGGCTGGCCGGTAGAGGGCCATCTCTGGCAGCCGGAAAAGAACTGGGGATATGTGAGGTTCAACAGTGCGGACGAGGTGCTTGACACATACGAGAAGTATGCGGATCAGTTGATCGAGTTGGTGGATAAGGGCTTTGCGGCCGCCATCTACACTCAGACGACGGATGTAGAAGGCGAGGTCAACGGACTCATGACCTATGACCGCAAGGTGATGAAACTCAATATGGACCGTCTCAGGACCATCAATCAGAGAGTAATCGAAAGCATGTAAAGAAAAGGAAATTATGGATAACAGAAAGATCTTGAAAGGCCTTGTTGCCGTGGTTATGATAGCAGTGATCGTTGTTCTTGTACTGATCGCGACGGCTCATGTACGCATGGGCCTTGACACTCAGAATGCGAAACTGATGCTCGGCCTGTATCTGGCGATGATGTGCTATGCCGGATATCGTGCCTTTGTCTGCATCAGGGACATATTCAGGAAATAGACGGCAACAATACACCGACCCCGGAAACGGGCTCGCGAAGCATTTTCTTCTGCGAAGCGAACCGTTTCCGGGGTCGGTGTATTATGCAGATGTCGATTATCTGTATTGTGCGAACTCAACATCTTTCGCAGCCCTTGCTGCAAGTCTGTTGCTTTCGTTTGCTTCATCGAGGTTCTTCTTCACGCCTGCTGCATTGCCCTGACGAGCCGCTGCCACAGCGCGGAGATATGCTGCATCCGGACTGTCGCAGTCGAGTGTTGCTGCCGGTGCTGTGTTTCCGATGAGAAGTTGAGAGAGTGCTGCGTTGAAACCCTTCTTTCCTTCGAGTTTCTGGGCGGCAGCCTTATATTCTCCATCGATGATGTCGATAACGGCCGCATTCTCAACGCCAGCCTCACAGTTTGCGTAAGCAAAATACTCTGCTGCAGCATTGTAGTCACCTTCGCGAAGGGCGATTACGCCGAGAGCATTGTAGAGGTCTCCGTCCTCAGGAACCTTTGCAAAGGCATTCTTAGCCTTTGCGATCTCATTCTGGTTGAGGTAGGTCACTCCGATGTTGTACTGCGCACGCAGGCTTCCGTATTTCTCGACAGCCTTCCTGTAGAGGGCAAGTCTGGTTTCCGGCTTGGTCACGAGGGTAGCCGAACGGAGAAGAGCCTCTTCATCAAGCACGTCGATGTTCTCGTCGATGAGTGAGAGAAGTTCATCACTGGTGTAGTTGGTGAACTCGATGTTTGCGATGAACCTTGCGCGGCGGAGTTCAGGAAGCACTTCCTGTGCGAGATCCTTGTAGATTGCCGACATGTTCCTGATCTCCTGCTCGCGGACTGCAGGATCGCTGTACATTGAAAGTACGCGGATAATAAGTTCCTTGTCCTCGATGTCGGACTGTGCAACAAGTTCCTGGAATCCCTCCCAATCTTCGGCGATGCTTCTTACATTGACAGGAGCATCTACAGAGTGTTTCTTTGTAACTGTATCGAAAGCCTTTTCTGCGCTCTTCGAACGGTTGTCCGAGAGTTTTGCGTTCTTGTCTTCCTCTCCGTCAGGCGAAGCGTAGGCAACTACTTCCGTGCTGACGATGTTCATACGGTCGTTTGCCTTGATGGCGTCGATCGCAGCCTGGAAGTCCTTGATCGACTTTGATCTGAGTTGGTTTCCGCGGACTTCTGCACTGTTGATGTTGTAGAGGATCTGGGCTTCTGCAGTCTGCTTGATGACATCCTGATAGTCGTCCTTCTTGTAGTCGATGCGTCCTTTTCTGTCCACAAGCATGTATGTGGTGATGGCACCGTCGACAACTTTTCTTGAAGGAAGAGCAGTAGCCTTGGTCTTGTATTTCACTGTGCTGCGGAGTTCGAGATAACTTTTCTCCATACCAGGCGCATAGTCGAAACTGACCTTCTTGGTCACGGTTGCGCCTTTTGAAGGGACGGTCTGGTAGTTGTCCTTGACATTCTCGCCCTGGAAGATGTATGGTTCCATCTTTGCCTCACCGCCTTCATAAACGATTACAGGAGTCACTTCGAGAATTGCTTTCGGATGGAAGTACTTTGCAGGGTAGGTCACGGTAACATCCGCATCTATCTTGCCCGCAACGACCTCAAGAACGTCCTTGTCGCATGAGACCTGAACGCCTTTTGCCATCTCGGCCATTTTCTCAGGTGAACTGCAGGCGGCAGCACCCAGGCCGATGAGGATAATTGACAGCAATTTGATTGTTTTGTTCATATCAGTAGTTTTATTGTTGTATAATCTCCGCAAATATAAACATATTTTCCATATTTTCTTAACTTTGCAGGGTTATGACGAATCAGGAATTACAGACCATAAAGAACAAGTTCGACATCATCGGCAACGATCCCGCCCTGAACAGGGCGCTGGAAATCGCTGTAGCCGTGGCGCCGACAGATATAACGGTTCTTGTGACGGGTGAGAGTGGCGTCGGAAAGGAGAATATTCCACGCATAATACATCAGAACAGTCGTCGTAGGAACGGAAAATATTTTGCTATCAACTGCGGAGCGATTCCGGAAGGGACCATCGACTCAGAACTCTTCGGGCATGAGAAGGGGGCCTTTACGGGAGCGAACGAAATGCGTCGCGGATATTTCGAGGAGGCTGACGGAGGAACTCTGTTTCTGGATGAGATCGGCGAACTGCCTCTGGCATCTCAGGCCAGGCTTCTGAGGGTCCTGCAGTCTGGAGAATTCATAAGGGTGGGCTCTTCCAAGGTGTTGAAGACAGATGTCAGGGTCGTGGCTGCGACTAACATCAATCTGAGGCACGCAGTGTCTAAAGGAAAGTTCCGTGAGGACCTGTATTACAGACTTGATGCCGTGACCATCACCATGCCGGCCCTTCGTGACCGTCCAACCGACATCAACCTGCTTTTCCGAAAATTTGCATCGGATTTTTCGGCCAGATACGGAATGTGCAAGATCTCTCTGACGGAAGATGCTTCCATAATGTTGAGGAAATACAGGTGGCCTGGAAATATCCGTCAATTGAAGAATGTGGCGGAAAAAGTCTCTGCCCTGGAGTCTGTCAAGATTTCGGCGGGATCGGACAAATGTACCATAGATACAGATATTCTTTCCAGATATATTCCTAAGGAGGAGCCGGATCTTCTTCCGGCAAAGTCTCCGTCATATCAGGATTCTCCAGAGGCGGCAGGCGAAAGGGAGGCAATAATAAGGATGCTGCTGCAGTTGAAGCAGGATGTTGACTATCTTAAGGATGTGGTGGCAAAGGCCGGACTGACCAGGACTGCGCCGGCGTTGGCCGCCCCGGAAGATTTTTCCAGGGATTGGACGCAGCAGTCCGAATCACTTGAGCCGGATGGCGCACAGGTGCTGATGTCGGAGGAGGATCCTGAGGAGCAGGAGTTTCAGGAACAGGTGCCAGCCGACCTTACAATAAAGACAGCAAGCAATGAGTTGATAGAAAGGGTTTTGCGTAAGCACGGCGGAAACCGTAAGGCTGCCGCTTCCGAACTTGGAATATCGGAAAGAACGCTCTATCGTAAAATAAAGCAGATGACAGAAAAATGATGACAAGCAAAAGAAACATATTGGCGACCTTGGGTGCAGTTGCTACTCTTGCAATAACGGCCTTCATCGTGCAGTCATGTGGCATCTATTCGTTCACAGGTACTTCAATACAGCCGGATGTCAAGACGGTAACAGTCAATTATTTCGAATACAAGGCGCTGAAAGTCAATCCTTCCTTGAGCAACGATCTCACCAACGCCTTGCAGGACAAGTTCCTGAAACTGACGAAACTTGAGCAGGTGGACATGGACGGGGATCTGGAGATCACAGGCGCCATCACCGGCTACGACGTAAAGGCAGCAGCCATTACTGCCAACGAGCAGGCTGCGATGAACCGTCTGACGGTGACTGTCAAGATAAGTTTCGTCAACAGGAAATATCCTGAGGATGACTTTGATGACAAATCGTTCTCGGCTTATGCTGACTTTGATGCAATGTCGTCTCTTGATGCGGTGGAATCATCCATCTGTGAGGAAATCATAGAGCAATTGTGTGAGGATATGTTCAATGCAACCGTAGCAAACTGGTAAGACATGGGATATATAGACCTGAAAAAACTTAATCTTGACGAACTTGCCGGGGTAGTCAATCTCTATCCATGGTTCGGTGGTGCCCGCAAGGAACTGTGTAAGAGGATGCTTCGTGAAGGATGGGGTGACACTCAGTTTGCTGAGGCGGCCATGTATATAGCGGCAAGAGGAAAGATGTCGGATATGCTGCGCTCTACTGCAGCGGAGGATTGGGCTGATGCCGATGCCGAAGGCCTCATAAAGTCCTATCTTGCAAAGGATGCAGAAGTTGAGCAGGAAGAGTATGAGCAGAGGCGGGTTCATGTGGTTGGGGGAGACTACTTCTCTCAGGCCGAATACGACAGGGTCCGCCGTGGTGACAGCAATGTGTTTTCACGGTATGCAGCGAAGGCCAGGCAGGAAAACCATGATGACGGCGAGGCTGTTGAGTTTGACCTCTATACCGAGACTTTGGCTCAAATCTACCTGGAACAGGGCTATCCGGAGCAGGCCAGAAGCATTTATTCAAAACTTCTTTTGGCTAATCCAGAAAAAAATGCTTACTTTGCAGCCCTTATACAAAAAATAGACGAATTAAATCAGTAAAGATAACTATGAACGCACTTTTTACAGTTTTGACAGTGCTTGTGCTTGTTGCAAGCGTTCTCATCACTCTCATCGTATTGCTTCAGAATGGCAAGGGCGGTGGACTTGCAAGCAACTTTGTGGCAGGTAACCAGACTTTCGGTGTACGTCAGACAGCGGATATCCTTGAAAAGATCACTTGGGGTCTTGTTGCATTCATCTTCGTTGTTTCTATCGTGTCGACTTTCACTCTTGGTGGAAACAAGGCAGTAGACTATACTGAGAAGATCGAAATGGAGGCTCCGGCACCAGAGTTCCCGGCATCTGTCCCTTCAGCAGAGGCACCAGCAGAAACGCCAGCAAACTAATTGAACTCCTGCCCGTCTGACAAAATGTCAGAATAGAGGCTTTGGAATATAATTTGACCGTTAGCCGTTTGTTCGCAAGAACAGACGGCTATTGTTGCATTCAATAAAAACGAACATTATGGCAGAAAACAAGTTTGAAAATTTAAGCAGGTTCGCTGTCAATCTTAATGAGAAGGCGGCGCAGGGCAGACTCGACCCGGTCATCGGCAGGGACGAGGAAATAAGAAGAGTATTGCAGATCCTCAGCAGGAGGACTAAGAACAATCCTATTCTGGTAGGTGAACCGGGAGTGGGAAAGACCGCGATTTCAGAAGGCATCGCGCAGAAAATCGTTGACGGCGATGTTCCGGAGAACCTTAAAAGCAGGAAGATATATTCACTTGACCTGGGAGCATTGATTGCAGGAGCAAAATATCAGGGAGAGTTCGAGGAAAGGCTCAAAGGCGTTGTCAAGGAAGTCGTCGACAGCGAAGGAGAAGTCATCTTGTTCATAGATGAAATCCATACATTGGTCGGTGCCGGACGCACTTCAGGCGCCATGGACGCATCCAATATCCTTAAGCCGGCCCTTGCACGAGGCGAGTTGAGGACCATAGGTTCCACAACCCTTGACGAATATCAGAAATATTTTGAGACAGACAAGGCTCTCGAGAGGCGTTTTCAGATGGTGATGGTGGAAGAGCCTTCCCCTGCGGCTTCTATCTCCATCATGCGTGGACTTAAGGAGCGTTATGAAAACCATCACAAGGTCCGTATCGAGGACGATGCTCTGATTGCAGCCGTGGAACTTTCCCACAGGTATATCACCAACAGGTTCCTTCCGGACAAGGCCATCGACCTTGTGGACGAAGCGGCTTCCAAACTGCGTCTGGAGATGAATTCCGTTCCTGAACCGATCGCTGAACTCGACAGCAGGATCCGTCAGCTTGAGATCGAGCGGGAGGCTGTAAGAAGGGAAGGGGCGTCTTTGAAGAGCGATAAGATAAAGGCGGAACTTAAGGATCTTACTGCGCGCAGGGATGATCTGAACAAGCGTTGGAAGGAAGAGAAGGATATCCTGGCAGGTCTTCAGGCTCAGCGCCAGAAGATGGAGGATTACAAGATAGAGGCACATAATGCGGAGAGAGCAGGTGACTATGGAAAGGTTGCGGAGATTCGTTACGGCAAGATGGCCGAGGCGCAGAAGAAGATAGACGAACTCCACGAGCGCCAGTCATCCATCAAGGATCCGATCATCACCGAGGCCGTGACCCCTGAAGATATAGCAGAGGTCGTTGCGAAATGGACCGGCATTCCTGTACGCAGGATGCTGGAAAGCGAAAGGACCAAACTCCTGCGGATGGAGGCGGAACTGCATAAGAGGGTGGTGGGGCAGAACGCTGCCATAGAGGCCGTGTCTGATGCTGTACGCCGCTCCCGTGCCGGTCTTCAGAACGAGAAGAGGCCGATCGGCTCCTTCCTTTTCATGGGTACTACCGGAGTGGGAAAGACCGAACTGGCAAAAGCCTTGGCCGAATTCCTCTTCAATGACGAGAACATGATGACCCGTATCGACATGAGCGAATATCAGGAGCGTCATTCAGTAAGCCGTCTGGTCGGAGCGCCTCCGGGATATGTAGGATATGATGAAGGCGGGCAGTTGACGGAGGCCGTCAGGCGCAAGCCGTATTCGGTGGTGCTTCTTGATGAAATCGAGAAGGCTCATCCGGATGTGTTCAACACCCTTCTTCAGGTTCTCGATGACGGCCGTCTGACAGACAACAAGGGTCGTACTGTGGACTTCAAGAATACGATTCTGATCATGACCTCCAATGTCGGAGCAGACATCATCCAGTCTTATATGGAGCGTTTGCCATTGGAGCCATTCCGTCCGGAAGAGAAGGAGCCGAACGTTGAGCCGCGGAGCGGATTGTATCCGATAGGCGATGATCTTTCGGACGGAAAGTCTGCCGATCATGTCATTCCGAGCGAACGTGACGGGGCGAATGAATCTTCAAGGGCAAGAATGCTGGCGGAATGCCGTGAGGAAGTCCTCGAAGTGTTGAAGAGGACAGTGCGTCCTGAGTTCCTGAACAGGATTGACGAAATCCTCATGTTCGAGCCTCTCTCGCAGACCGACATCCGCGAAATCCTCAGGATGCAGATGCGTGACCTTCAGGAGAAACTTTCCGAGAACGGTGTTACTGTAGAGTTTACCGAAGGATTTGAAGATTACATGAGCACCAAAGGCTATGAACCGGCATATGGCGCCCGTCCTATCAAAAGACTCATGCAGAAGGAACTCATCAACCTTCTGGCCAAGTCCATCCTTGACGGCCATGTCCACCGTGACTCGGTCATCCTCGTCGATGTCCGTGACGGCCAGATAGTCGTCAGTGATAAGTAATATGTGTCTTGTCCTGAGATAGGTTTACCGATTATTGAACAATAAGTTATTAGGACTTTGATGTCCTGATATAAGTTTACATTGTCCTGCAAAGATATACATTTGCGGGACTTTTTATGTCAG
>JAFVHZ010000066.1 GCA_017474265.1 Bacteroidales bacterium
CAGAACTATGTTAAGTGGTATCTTTACTTCCGTAATGAGGACAATAAAAAGAAAGGAAAGTAGTCCGAACTACGTGCAGCGGTTCTACCTACTTTCCTTTCTTTTTATTCAACGTCACCAACCGTTTTTGGCAACATTACCTTATATCTTAACCCCAGTCACTGCGTGACAGCCCCTGTCAGGGGCATGCCGTCACGTCCGCTTGACGTGACGGGCGCCCCGACACCATATCACTGATAAGCCGGAGTATCTCCATATTCGAGAGAGAAATCGTCTATATATAATAAACTACCTTTGCCTCCATGCTTGTAATCGCCATACTTACTTGAAGTGAATACTATAAGCAAATGAGTAGGCTTTCTATTCAAATCCCTGTACACCAAAGGAATATTCACCTCTTTCCATTGTCCGTTGGTGTTTACGCTCTGCTCGGCAGGAAGAGCGCCATACGCTATGACACGAGGATCGGTTTCAAAATCGGGAAAAGTACTCATATCCGTATTGTCAACTGTCAAAGCCTCAGACAGAAGAGCGCAAAATATAGCACAGACATCAGGCTCACCTATGCCAGGTGCATCTGCCGGTGCATCAGAATTATAGCCTTGCGTTCCCTCAATATAAGCTGGAGCATACTGCATCCAACCTTTCAGTGCTGTAGGACGTGAAGCGAAAAGGGTACCCCAATTAACATTTTCTCCATCTGTCCCAATCAGGCTTACAAACGAACCGGTGAAAAGACTTGCTGCAGAAAACTTGATAACGATATACTTTGACTCCAGCCTGGCTGCCTTATTCCCTCCGTGTACAATATCATCGATTTCAGTCGTATTAGACCCTCCAAATGATGCTGATGATTTGTTTTTTGTGTCCCAAAAATTTTCGCCCTGCTCATTTGGATATTCGACATTACCATCCACCCACCAATCCTCAAATCCACCATTGTATAGAGATACCTGTTCCTCAGTAGTAAAGGCAACAGGTTCAGAGATGCTTTCAATGCCACCATCTTCATACCGCAGGCGATATTCATAATCAGTACCTGGTGCCAGTCCTTTCAAAGTTGCCTTTATTTCATTTGAAACGCTTACATTCAACGACTGGGGGCTCATCTCGGTCCAGACATCATCTCCCTTTTTCTTCCACTGGATCGTCAATCCTGATTCTTTGACAGCACCTGTCTTGGATGATATATATGCGTCAAGTATTGCAAAATTGCTCCAGGCATTGGCAGAAGCCGTAAAAGTATGGTAAGGTGGTGCAGCATCCAACGCATAACTCTTGTTGTGTTCTGTCCCGTCAGGGTGCTTTTCGGCAGTGAATGCATAGTCCTTAACAGTCACCTCGCCCAGTTTCACACTCAAGGTAGCGCCCACTGAGAATGTTCCATACAGGTAGGCATTACCCTTTGCATCCGGAGTGATGGTATATCTTGTGAATGCTGATGATTCCTCCGGACCGGCGGGAATAAACCCAGTCACATCAACGGTCAGAGCCTTATCCGGTTCTCCCACAATGCGCAGACGACTATAGTCGCGGGTTACACCATCGAAGGTAACATTTACAGTAAAGCCGTCAATATTCGTTTCTGCAGGAATGTATTCCGCCATACCATAAAGTTTGCCGTCGGCAAGCCCGATGCTTCCGTCAGACTTTATCTCGCAGTCGGGTGCATACAGGACAAGGATTCCTGCAATATCTGAAGTGGCAAGGACTTTATCATGAGTCCACTCTCCTGACAAATATTCAAGTGTATATCCTTGTTTCTGACCATTTTCACAAGTCATGGACAACAACAGCCTGTCACCGTCTTCCCAAGCAGTCTTGCCGACATCCGGTGTACCGACAGCACGGGTAACGGACTCAAACTGAGGAAAACCACCTATCACGAACTGAAAATCACCCGGACCGGAAGGCTGGATCACCTCTTCCAGATCATTGCCGCACGAAACCGTAACTGCCATTGCGACAAGCATCATCATAAATTGAATTATCCTTCGCATAATCTGATCCTCCTGTCGCTAAAGTTCCTCTTCATCGTCCCATCCATTCCCAAATGGATTGCCGGAACCATTTAAATCAAATACGCTTCCCTGAAGAATAATCTGCTCGACCTTCATCTCCATAATCTCCATCACAGGAGATTCATAGCCTTTGTATGCCTTACCGTTATTTTCCATATTGTAGGGTACTTAATTTTCATTTCCCCAAATATATAAAATCTATTTTAAAATATTTCTATTTTAGAAACAAAAATGAAGAATTTATGAATGTTCTTGACTCCACCTGATAAAGCGCAGCAAGGTAAAAAAAAAGAAAAATGTGACGAAATCCGGGCAGGAATGTCTAGAGATTGACACGCAGGCCGGCACGGACTGAAAGCATCAGTTCGCGATTAGAGCGGAAGGTAGCGATTTCCGGTCTGTTGAGATTAATAGCCAGTTCGGGTTCGAGATAGAGGCCGAAGCGGTCGTTGATATTGTATTGGAGACCGCAGACGCCGTTTACAGAGAACAAGAATGTGCGGTCGCGGAGGCGATCTGTACCTGCCTTGGCATAGACAGCCTTATCCACCTGTGCACCGGCTCCGAGATAAAGACCG
>JAFVHZ010000067.1 GCA_017474265.1 Bacteroidales bacterium
AAATATAAAAACTAATCGATATGGCTAAAGAAATCAAAAATGAAAATGCCGAGGCAGTAGTTGAGGCTGTTTCAAAGACAGAGAAGTTCTTCAACGAAAACGACAAACTCCTTTCAATCATCTGCGTTGCAGTGGTCGTAGTATGTGCTGCAATTTTCTGCTGGTACAAGTTCGCTTATCAGCCGAAGGTAGAGGAGGCTCGTGGCCAGATGGCTGCAGCAGAGCAGATCTTCCGTTCTTCTGACTATGAGACAGCTCTCAACGGAGACGGCAATGTTCTCGGATTCGCTCAGATCATCGACGAGTACGGTGCAAAGGCAGGAAAGTCCGTATATTTCTATGCAGGAGTATGTGAACTCCAGCTCGGCGAGTGGGAGTCTGCCATCAAGTATCTTGAGTCCTACAAAGGCAAGGACGCTATCCTCGCTGCCCGCGCTACAGCGTGCATCGGTGACGCATACGTAGGTCTTGAGGACTACAAGAAGGCTCTCGGATATTTCGAGAAGGCCGCAGCGACAGCTGACAACGTATATGCCGCAGGCTACCTTCTCAAGGCCGGTGCAGTAGCAGAGAAACTTGGTGACAATGCAAAGGCACTTTCTTTCTACAAGCAGATAAAGGATCAGTATCCTCAGTCAATGGAAGGATACGACATCGACAAGTATATCGGACGTATTGAAGCAGAATAGTCATGGGAAGAGCATTTGAGTTCAGAAAGGAACGTAAATTCAAGAGATGGGGTCATATGGCCCGCGTCTTCACTAAGATCGGAAAGGAAATCACCATCGCTGTAAAGCAGGGTGGACCGGATGTGACTGGAAACCCGCGTCTCCGCGCCCTCATCCAGACTGCACGTAGCGAGAACATGCCTAAGGACAATATCGAGCGCGCCATCAAGAGAGCGACCGACAAGGATCAGGCAGACTACAAGGAGGTGGTATTCGAAGGATACGGTCCTCACGGCATAGCAGTCCTCGTTGAAGCGGCTACAGACAACAACAACCGTACAGTAGCAAACGTACGTTCATACTTCACCAAGAGCGGCGGATCACTCGGAACTTCCGGCAGCGTTGACTACATGTTCGACCGCAAATGCATGTTCCGCATGAAGACAACCAATCCTTATGATCTCGAAGAACTTGAACTCGAACTTATCGACTACGGTGTAGAGGAGATCTTCGAGGAGGAGAATGACAATGAGGAGATGGAAATAGTTCTCTACGGTGAGTTCACAGCGTTCAACGCCATCCAGAAATGGATAGAGGAGAACGGATACGAACTCGTTGCAGCAGAATTCACCCGTCTCCCTAATGTAGACCTCAAGGTCCTCGAAGGTGATGCAAAGGCAGACATCGAGAAACTTATCGAGCGCATCGAAGAGGATGACGATGTCCAGAACGTATACACTACAATGCAGCCGTAATCATTACGACATACCTTTCATACAATCAGCCGACCTTCCCGGTCGGCTGATTTCGTTTTCACCACCACATAGGAGGATTTCACCACTGAAAAAACGAATGTGGCATATTATCTGACTGTGGGGCAACATTTTATTTGTCGGAAAAGAAAAAATGCTAACTTTGTCCTTGATGATTATAAATCTAACCATATCATAATAAGATTATGAGTATTCAACAGGAAAAGATCAAGGAACTTGTAGAGCGTCGCGCTGCTGCAAAATTAGGTGGCGGCCAGAAAAGGATAGATGCCCAGCACGCAAAAGGCAAGTTGACTGCACGCGAAAGACTCGCGATGCTTCTTGACGAAGGCAGTTTTGAAGAATTCGACATGTTCGTACAGCACAGATGCACGAACTTCGGAATGGAAAAGACAAAATATGACGGAGACGGAGTGGTGACCGGAATGGGAACCATCGACGGCCGTCTTGTATATGTATTCGCACAGGACTTCACTGTCAACGGCGGCTCCATGTCAGAGACAATGGCCCAGAAGATCTGCAAAGTCATGGATATGGCAGTCCGCAACGGAGCGCCGTTCATCGGCATCAATGACTCCGGCGGAGCAAGAATCTAGGAAGGCATCAACTCCCTTGCAGGATTCGGAGAAATATTTGAAAGGAACATTCTCTCATCCGGCGTAGTGCCTCAGATCTCTGGAATATTCGGTCCTTGTGCAGGTGGTGCAGTATACTCCCCTGCCCTCACCGACTTTACCGTAATGATAACGGACACTTCATATATGTTCCTCACAGGACCTGGAGTCGTGAAGACCGTGACAGGAGAGTCTGTCACTCAGGAGGAACTCGGAGGTGCAAGCGTACATGCCACAAAGAGCGGAGTTGCCCACTTTGCCGCCTCAGACGAAGTTGAAGGCATCCGGATCATCAAGGACCTGCTCGGATTCCTGCCGTCAAACAACCGTGAAGAGGCTCCTTTCGTAGAGACTGCCGATCCAGCAGGACGTGTGGACGATGCCCTCAATGACATCATACCTGACAATCCGAACAAGGCATACGACATGTATCAGGTGATCGGAAGCATAGTCGATGACGGAAGATTCCTTGAAGTCCACAAAAGTTGGGCAAAGAACATGATCGTAGGATTCGCACATATGAACGGAAGGTCAGTCGGCATAGTGGCCAACCAGCCTAAGATACTGGCAGGAGTCCTCGACATCAATGCATCACGCAAGACCGCAAGATTCGTACGTTTCTGCGATGCATTCAACATTCCTCTTGTGACATTGGTGGACGTGCCGGGCTTCCTCTGCGGCACCCAGCAGGAGTATGGCGGCATCATCACTCATGGTGCGAAACTTCTGTATGCATACGGTGAGGCAACCGTCCCTAAAGTGACAGTTACTCTGCGAAAGTCTTATGGCGGAGCCCATATAACAATGAGTTGCAAACAGTTACGCGGCGATATCAACTACGCATGGCCATCAGCAAACATCGCAGTCATGGGTGCGGAAGGAGCCGTGGAGATTCTCAAGGACATTGATGCCAAGGACTACAACGACCTGTTCTGCAATCCATACAATGCGGCAAGTTACGGATATATCGATGATGTCATCGAGCCTCGGAACACACGTTTCCGCGTCATCCGCGCCCTTGAGCAACTTGCAGGCAAGAAGCAGCAGAATCCTTGGAAGAAGCACGACAACCTCCCACTCTAATCAAATGAACATATGAACAGTCTGATTTTATTACAGGTTTCGCAGAGTGTCATAGAGAAGAGTGCGGACATGGCGGCAAAGGACCCGCATGGGGCCATTATCACCCTTGTGTCGGTATCTGTGGTATTTGTCGCCCTTGTCATCCTGTATTTCGCATACACATTCGTAGGAAAGGCAGTCAACACGAAGATCAGCATAAGCGACATTCTGGCCAGGTTCAGAAGGAAGTCTGCCCCAACCGGAAAAAACGGTCCGACAGAGGAAGAGGCTGCGGCAATCGCCCTCGCACTCGACCATGAACTCAACGGCGAGACCTACGCTGCCATCGGCCTTGCACTCCACCAGTATCTCAATGATACTGTACACGATTTGGAAAGTTACATCATCACCATCAAAAGAAAATAAAGCACCATGAAAACTTATAAATTCAAGATCAACGGCAACGAGTACAATGTTGCAGTGAATTCAGTATCAGGAAACATTGCTGACGTTACAGTCAACGGAACATCATATCAGGTGGAGATGGAGAATGCTCCTGCAGCGCCAGTTCAGGCAGCACCCGTACAGGCTGCACCTGCAGCACCTGCTCCTGCAGCACAGCAGGCTGCACCTGCATCGGCTCCATCCGGAGCAGGCAAGGCTGTGAAATCACCTCTTCCAGGAGTGATCCTTTCGGTCAATGTCAATGTCGGAGATGCAGTCAAGGCCGGTCAGGTGGTTGCTGTCCTCGAGGCCATGAAGATGGAGAATGAGATCCAGGCCGAGTTTGACGGCACTGTGACTGCTATCAATGCAGCAAAGGGAGACTCGGTACTTGAAGGAGCAGCAATCGTAACACTCGGATAACATGAATACCGTTATAGAAAGCCTGCAGCAATTCCTGCAATATACAGGCTTCGCCAATATGACATGGCAACACCTGATAATGATTGTGATAGGCATCACTTTCATTACTGTTGCCATCCTGAAGGACTGGGAGCCTCTTCTCCTTGTCCCTATCGGATTCGGAATGATCATCGGAAACATTCCGTTTACAGAAGGTCTCAAGATCGGCATCTATGAGCAGGGTTCCGTCATGAACATCCTGTATCAGGGTGTGCAGCAGGGATGGTATCCTCCTCTGATCTTCCTCGGTATCGGAGCGATGACCGACTTCTCTTCACTGATTTCGCAACCGCGTCTTCTTCTTATCGGTGCTGCCGCACAGATCGGTATCTTCGGAGCATATGTCGTAGCCATGCACATGGGATTCACCCCAGCGGAATCAGGTGCCATCGGCATCATCGGTGGTGCCGACGGTCCTACAGCCATCTTCCTTTCTTCAAAACTGGCTCCTCATCTCATGGGTGCCATTGCAGTGTCCGCATATTCATATATGGCTCTTGTCCCTGTTATACAGAGGCCTATCATGCTGCTGCTCACCACAAAGAAGGAACGTCTCATCCGTATGAAGGCTCCGAGACCTGTCAGCCAGAAGGAAAAGATCATCTTCCCTATAGTCGGTTTCATCCTCACAGCATTGATCGTACCTTCAGGTATGCCGTTGCTCGGAATGCTTTTCTTCGGTAACCTTCTGAAGGAAAGCGGAGTGACCAAGCGTCTTGCAGAAACCGCACGCGGACCGCTGATTGATGTAGTGACCATCCTGATCGGAGTTACCGTAGGGTGCTCTACCCAGGCAGATGTATTCCTTACAGCCAATTCCATCAAGATCTTTTTCCTTGGTCTGATGTCGTTCGTGATAGCCACAACATGCGGCGTGCTCTTTGCGAAGTTCATGAACCTGTTCTGCAAGGAAGGCAACAAGATCAATCCTCTTATCGGAAACGCCGGAGTATCAGCAGTACCGGACGCAGCACGTGTATCGCAGAATGTAGGTCGTGAGTTTGACAAGAACAATCACCTTCTGATGCACGCGATGGCTCCTAACGTTGCGGGAGTGATCGGTTCTGCAGTGGCAGCCGGTATCCTCCTCAGTTTCCTCGGATAGTCCAGCATAATGCATGTTATTTAACCAATTATAACACAACAACTTACAGAAACTGCGTGCTCCCCTTTGGCGGCACGCAGTTTTTATAACTATCTCACAATCAAGAAACTACAGGTCACGCAGAGACTATCCAGACCATGAGTATTGTTGGAGAATCCACATTTCGTGCATCAGTCCGGTATTCTTGGTCAGTGAACATCTGCTTTGCGGAAGCCTTGTTCTATCGCGTTGTACATGACTCTTGCATTTTCTTGTATAACAGGTCACGGAATAAGGGTTGAAAACCCGTAAAAACATGCAGGTGGTACATGAATTAGCCATTTCATGTACCACCTGCTAAAAAA
>JAFVHZ010000068.1 GCA_017474265.1 Bacteroidales bacterium
AGGCTTCTGAGGGCGAACTCAAGGGTATCCTCGGATACACTGAGGATGCAGTTGTTTCAACTGACTTCCGCGGTTGCTCTAACACTTCTATCTTCGACGCTAAGGCTGGTATCAGCCTCGATGCTAACTTCGCTAAGGTTGTTTCATGGTATGACAACGAGTGGGGTTACTCAAACAAGGTGCTCGAGATGGCTCGCGTTATCGCAAAGTAATCTGAGACAAGATCTTGCAATATGGGCTGTTCCTTACGGGACAGCCTTTTTTATATTCTGTATTTATTGTATCTTTGCGTCGGTTAAGTAGTTAGTGTAAGATGAAGATTTTCAAAGTGGGGGAGAGACCTTCGTGGTGGATATCCCTGATTCCGTTCGCGGTGCTGGTTGCCGCATTATCCATAGTGATATATGTATTTGGTTCTGATGCACTTTCAGGGGCAAGTCAGGTAGCCTTGATGTTTGCTGCCGGTGTGACTGTCGTGCTTGCGATGGTCTTGTACAAGATTCCGTGGAAAACGTTTGAAGATGCCATCCTTGACAACATCACTTCTGTCGGCACATCCATAGTTATACTTCTTCTTATCGGCGCAGTAGCCGGTTCATGGATGGTCAGCGGGGTCGTTCCTACGATGATATATTACGGAATGAAGGTCATATTCCCGGGCATCTTCCTTTTTGCTTCATGCGTCATCAGCGCATTGATTGCAGTGATGACCGGCAGTTCATGGACAACGATCGCTACAATCGGTGTCGCTCTCGTCGGTATCGGTACTGCTCAGGGTTATGAGCCTGGCTGGATTGCCGGTGCCATCATATCAGGCGCATATTTCGGTGACAAGGTGTCTCCGCTGTCTGACACGACTGTGCTTGCATCTTCTTCTTCCGGAACACCTCTTTTTACACACATCAGATTCATGATGGTGACCACTGTGCCTTCATTCATGATAACGTTGATAATATTCCTTGTCGCCAGCATTGTGCATGATGCTCCTTCTGCGGCCCAGACGGCTGATTTCGCCAGTGACCTGCGTGAAACCTACAATATTTCTCCATGGCTTTTCCTGGTCCCTGTGCTGACTGCGCTGCTGATAATAAAGAAGGTGTCAGCCATTGCTACCTTGTTCATCGCTGCTACCATAGCAGGCATTGCAGCCCTCGTTTTCCAGCCCCATATCATAGGGAGCATCGCTACAGGTGCCGCTCCGGGCTCGTTTGACGGACTTTCATTTCTTGACGGATTCAAGGGTCTGTGCATTACGTATTACGGGTCGACTGCAGTTGATACCGGCAACGAGGTTCTGAACAATCTTACATCTACCCGTGGAATGACTGGCATGCTGAATACTGTGTTCCTGATCATTGCTGCCAGTACTTTCGGAGGTGTCCTTGTCGGCAGCGGAATGCTTCAAAGTCTTACAGATGCTCTGGTTCGTCTTGTGAAGAGGAGGGTGACTATGGTAGCATCAACCGTCGGAACAGGAATCTTTGCAAACATGATCACCGGAGACCAGTATCTCTCTATCCTTCTGACCAGCAGTCTGTATAAGAAACTCTACCAGGAAAGGAGATATGAAAGCAAACTCCTGAGCCGTTCTGTGGAAGACTCTGCGACAGTGGTTTCTGTGCTTATTCCGTGGAACTCCTGCGGAATGACCCAGGCGACTGTCCTTAAGGTCAGCACTCTGACATACCTCCCGTTCTGCTTCTTCAATATCATATCTCCGTTCATGTCCATATTGATAGCAGCAATCGGATATAAAATAAAAAGGCAGTCAAAGGAAGAATAATGACGATTTTCAGAAATCTTTGTTTATATTTGTGTGATTTTGGCATTGGCGCCATGGATCGATTAAACTATAAACGTAAAATATAAAGATTATGAAAGATTTGAAAGGAACAAAGACTGAGGCTAATCTTCAGGCCGCATTTGCGGGCGAGTCACAGGCACGCAACAAGTACACTTACTATGCTTCAAAGGCTAAGAAGGATGGTTATGTGCAGATCGGAAAGATCTTCGAGGAGACTGCAAACAATGAGAAGGAGCACGCAAAGATCTGGTTCAAACTTCTTCACGGAGGTGAGATGCCTGATACACCTGCAAACCTTCTTGATGCTGCAGAAGGCGAGAACTACGAGTGGACTGACATGTATGCAGGCTTCGCTGTAGAGGCACGCGAGGAAGGTTTCGAGGAGATTGCAATCCTTTTCGAGAAGGTTGCTGCAATCGAGAAGATGCATGAGGAGCGTTACCGCAAACTTCTTGCTAACGTGGAAGGCGGTCTTGTATTCTCACGCGACGAGGATATGATGTGGGAGTGCTCTAACTGCGGTCACGTGGTTATCGGAAAGAAGGCTCCTGAACTCTGCCCTGTGTGCAAGCATGCCAAGAGCTACTTCATGATTCATCCTACAAACTACTAGGAATCGTTTTATACATAAATAAATCATCGGCTGATATTATAGAGGACATGTCACCCCCGGCTAGGGGGTGCCTCCCGGATGGGAGGCGGGGGTCCTCGGTATATCAGCCGATGATTTATTTATAATAATCTATTTAGCCATACGCACAGAGAGTAGGGCTGTAAGTAGATTCCAGATGATGTACAGTGTGAAAGCGAGCAGTACAATGTATGCCCAGTTGATTCTCAGTATCAGGACAGCAAGGGCAAATGCTGCCACTATCGCAATGAAGATATATCTGGTCCTATTGCTGGATGAGCCTTTCTTGAACTTGAATGAGAACATAGGTATCTCACAGATAAGAAGGAAGGCAAGAACGGCTGACGCTATCGGGATAAGGTATGTGTCGTGAAGCATGTTTGCCATTGACATGACACCGTGATCTGCCGAATAGATCAGTGATCCGCACCACATCGCGCATGCTGGCGTAGGAAGACCGATGAAGTTTTCGCCTTGTCTGTCATCGACATTGAATTTTGCAAGACGAAGCGCGGAGAACACGCATATGACAAGAGGAATGTATGCAACGAAACCGGTCACGCCTCCTTCTATGAGTCTTCTGTGGAGCATCAGGGAAGGGAGCAGGCCGAAACTGATAAGGTCCGCAAGGGAGTCTAGTTCCTTTCCCATATCTGAATATGCATTCAGCATCCTTGCTGCAAATCCGTCCATGAAATCGCAGACTGCAGCAGCGAGCATCAGGTAGAACGCGATATCAAGCGCTCCCTGAAATGTGAAAATCACACCCAGAACCCCGCAGAGGAGGTTCATGGATGTGATTGTATTGGGTACGTGTTTGACAATCTTCATGTCAAATCATCATTATTTGATGCCGAGTTTCTTTGCAATATGCTTAGGAAGGGCATCCTTGTGAACCACGATGTTCATAGTCTTGTAGCGTACGAACGGATCTGATACGTACCAGATACCCTCATATTTTCCGGCCTTGCCCCAAGAGTTCTTCACCATGAAGTAGTTGGTGCCGTTCTGGTCCTTTGCAAGTCCGTAGATGTGCATTCCGTGGTCATCGGTTGTAGTCTTGCGGTCATAGCCTTCCTGACGCATCTCCTGAGTGATCTCCATTTCCTTTGGAAGGTCTGCCTTCACTTCTTCTGCAGGCTGGTCAGCAGACTTGCCGATCCATTTCTCCTGGTCTGAACCGCCGGATACCTTCTTCTCTTCAACAGGGACAACTCCGATTCCGTCACGGGTGAAGCCCTTCTCACTGACGTCAGAAGCCCATGCGAATGTATAGCCCTTTTCGATCGCATTGTACATTACCTCCATCATCTCGTCCATCGGAAGGTTGTATGCAGAATCCCATCTCCAGTTGTCGCAAACCTCGATGATGAACTGCTCATAGAAAGGATGGTGAGTGAAAGAAGTGATGTTCACATAGTCGTCATAGTTGATTCCGAGGTGGTCTCTGTATGATTCAGGAGTGTATTCGACGCCTTCTACAACGAATGTAGCAGGTGCCTCGCCGAAATATCCGTTGAGAATGCCGTCGAATCCTTTCACCCATGCAGTTGTGAGTTTTCTGTTAGGGTTCTTGCGGATGCCGTCAACGTATCCCTTGAGGGCAGCATCGAGTTCTGCCTGCTCAGGCATCTCTGTACCGTAGTTGAAGCCTGAATATACATCCTGAGGTACGATACCGTAGTCCTTGATGACGTGGAGTACGTCTCCGAATGAACTGCCCGCAGCGAAGTTCATGTGTCCGTCAAGTCTTACATACTTGATCGCTCTGTCATGATATGACTTGCCGACTACGAACATTTCAGAAAGGTCAACTTCCTTGCCCTTTGTTCTGAGAATCTCAGACTCGAGGAATGAAAGTGACGAATAGCACCAGCATGTGCCGGAACGGTACTGGTCCTTGATTGATGTTACCGGAAGTTCCTTCACTACGGTGAACTCATACTCCGGTCCCTTTGGTTCAGGTTTCTGCTGTGCAGACGCTGATGCTGCCATAAGAAGGCATGCAAGTGCTGAAAGAATAAATCTGAATTTCATGATAATATTATTAGTTGTTCCAATATTCGCATATAAATGCAAAGATAACAAAAATATGGTAACTTTGCCACCATTATGGTAAATGTACTGTATATACATGGAATGGGAGGGGGAGCCGACTCCAGAATACCTTCAATCCTCCATGATGCCCTTGCTCCATCGGGGGTGAATGTCGTGGTCAGGACCTATGATTTCGATCCGGAAACTGCATCTGTGCAGATAGGGGAATGGGTGGAGGAACTCAAGCCCTCCCTGATAATCGGCGAGTCTCTCGGCTCTCTTCATGCCATAAGGATAAAGGGAATCCCGCATCTTCTGGTCTCTCCTTCACTGAATGCTCCTCTTTATTTTTCCGTTCTTGCATGGCTCGTCCTCATTCCTGGCATGACCTGGATCTTCGACCGCATATACAGGCCGCGTGAGGGTGACAGGCAGAGGCTGCACTTCACGCATGAGGTGCTGAGGAAATACTCCCGCCATAGGAAGGAGGCTATGGCCAATTCGATCGTGTCCGGCAGTGATGACAGTTTCAAGGCCTACTTCGGTACTCATGATCACTATCGCAGAAGCGGTGTCGTGAGCATAAGATCTTGGAAAAAGCACTTCGGAAACTCCTTTGAAGTCTATGAGGGGACTCATTTCATGGAGGAGGATCCTATATTCTCATTTCTCATTCCCGATATTTTGAGATGCTTGAATATAAGCAAATAAAACATAAATGTTAACATGTGTAACATTTATGTTTTATATCTATTCGGGTGAATTTTGCTCTAGATTGTCCTTCCCGGATATGCTTTCAGGCCTTCTTCGAGGATATGAAGAGCCTTCTTCATTTCGTCGACTTCGAGGACGTATGCAATGCGGGCGTGATTGCGTCCTTTTCCCGGTGTCTTGTAGAATGATGCAGCCGGAGTGACCATTGTCGTCTCATTGTCGATGCGGAAATTTTCTAGCATCCACCTTGCGAAGTCTTCTGTATCGTCGACCGGAAGTTCCGCTACTGTATAGAATGCTCCCATCGGAAGCGGGGTGAAGACACCTTCCATTCTGTTGAGACCTTCTATCATGAAGTCTCTTCTTGCGATGTATTCCTTCCTTACAGCCTCGAAGTATTCGTCCGGAGTGTCAAGTGCTCCTATGGCTGCGGCCTGTCCGAGGACAGGAGGACAGAGTCGTGACTGAGCATATTTCATGGCTGCTGTCATCACTTCCTTGTTGTGTGAAACGATGCATCCGACACGTGCCCCGCAGAGGTTATATCTTTTTGAGACCGAATCTATGAGTACGACGTTCTGCTCAAGGTCAGGAATGTTCATTGCCGAGAAATGCGGCTCGTCCGTATAGCAGAATTCACGATATACTTCATCGGAAAGAAGGAAGAGATCGTGCCTGCGTGCGATTTCGCCCAGGGCGAGCATGCTCTCTTTAGAATATTGTGTGCCTGTCGGATTTCCCGGATTGCAGATGAGGATAGCCTTGGTCCTGTCTGTAATGGCCTTTTCAAATTCCTCGATAGGAGGGACCTGGAAGCCGTTTCTGATATCGGTAGAAATCGCTTTCAGGGTGAGTCCGTTCATGAATGCGAAAGTATTGTAGTTGGTGTAGAACGGCTCGAGGACTATTACTTCGTCTCCGGGGTTACAGGTGATCTCAAGAGCAAGATTCACGCTTTCGCTTCCCGCTACCGTGACTATCAGTTCGTCGACTGTGATGTCGATGCCTATCTTTCTGTAATACTTTTCAACCAGTCCTTTACGTAATTCCATCAGACCTGCTGAATGTGAGTAGGATACATTCTCTCCGGAATAGTGTCGGATTGCGTCGAGTGCGCACTCCGGTGATTTGATGTCCGGCTGTCCGAGGTTGAGATGATATACCTTTACTCCTTGCTTTTTTGCTGCATCTGCCAGAGGAACAAGTTTCCTGATCGCTGAGGCAGGCATTGCCTGTGCTTTGTCTGAAATTCTTGCCATTGTTAAGTCTGTTGTTATTTGGCTCGTTTTTGAGCGCGCAAATATAAGGATTAATTATTATCTTTGCGCCCGACTTGACAAATTTTTTCTATGGCGACATTCAGAGAAAGGGCCTTGAACGAGGCTGCATCACACATGAACGGGCGTTTCTTCGTCGAAGAGGGGCCTGTGTCCGGATATTTCGGTCAGAATGTTCTTGACCTTGACAAGATGCGCGGATACATGTCTCAGAAGGCTTATGAGGCAGTCCTTTCGTCCGTTAAGTTTGGCGCCAAACTGGACAGGAGCGTGTCGGATGAGATCGCAGAGGGAATGAAGAACTGGGCTCTTGAGATGGGAGCAACTCATTATACTCATCTGTTTCAGCCCCTTACGGACTCTACTGCAGAGAAGCATGAGGCCTTCATATCGTTTAAGGAAGGCAGGGCTTTTGAGAGGTTCAGCGGCAGTGCTCTGGTACAGCAGGAGCCAGATGCGTCTAGTTTTCCTAACGGCGGACTCAGGAATACCTTCGAAGCCCGTGGATATTCTGCATGGGATCCTTCCTCTCCGGTGTTTGTTCTAGACGGAACTCTATGTATACCATCGGTTTTCGTATCGTATACAGGAGATGCTCTTGATACGAAGGTCCCTAATCTGAAGTCTCTGGATGCACTGAGTACTGCTGCTTCAAAGGTTGCATCTCTCTTTGATGCGAATGTGTCTTCTGTAAAGGTGAATCTGGGTATCGAGCAGGAGTATTTCCTTGTGGACGAGTCACTCTATAATGCGCGTCCGGACCTCATGCTCTGTGGGAGGACAATAATAGGACATACATCCGCAAAGGACCAGCAGTTGGAGGACCATTATTTCGGAGCAATCCCGTCGCGTGTAAGTTGCTTCATGAAGGATTTTGAGACTGAGGCATACAAACTAGGAATACATCTGCATACCCGTCATAGTGAGGTGGCACCGAATCAGTTCGAGTGTGCTCCGATCTTCTGCGAGGCGACGAAGGCTATCGATCAGAACATGATGCTGATGATAGTGATGCAGAAAGTGGCTGAAAAACATCATCTTAAAGTCATTTTCCATGAAAAGCCTTTTGATGGTGTCAACGGATCGGGAAAACATTGCAACTGGTCGATGATGACCGATACTGGGGTCAATCTTCTTTCGCCGGGATCCACTCCTACCAAGAATCTGAGTTTTCTGTCGTTCTATGCATCTGTCATTCATGCCGTGCACAGGCATCATTTCCTTCTGATGGCATCTGTTGCTACGTTGAGCAATGCATATCGTCTTGGAGGCGGCGAGGCTCCGCCTGCTGTGATGTCGGTCTTTTCCGGTTCTACTCTTTATGGGGTGTTCCAGTCGATATTGAACATGAAGGACTTAAAGGAGTCTTCGGAAAATGCCCTGGAGTCCATCAGGATCGTGAATTCGATCCCTGAAATATTCCCAGACAACACTGACCGCAACCGTACTTCTCCGTTTGCGTTCACAGGAAACCGTTTTGAGTTCAGGGCTGTGGGATCGTCTCAGAATGTAGCGTCGTCGGTATATGTTCTCAATAGCATTGTGGCTGAGAGCCTTAATGAGTTCCATGATGCTGTGATTGCCCTTGAAGGCGAGGGTGAGGACAGGTCTTCTGCAGTGATGTCAGTGGTACGTCGTTACATAACGGAGGCTCAGGATATCATGTTTGAAGGCAACGGCTATAGCAGTGAATGGGAATGGGAGGCCGCTTCACGCGGACTTAGGGCC
>JAFVHZ010000069.1 GCA_017474265.1 Bacteroidales bacterium
ATTTGACACAGACACGGATTTCTCTGCCACAATAAGGTCCTTCACATCACTCTGCTGCGGTATGAGCACTCCCAGAGGGACATTGAATGAAGGGATAGGATAGAATTCCAGATCCGGAAGTTTCTGCCATTCGGGATGACGGAAATGATGATGGTCCACGGCATAGTCACCGACTGCAACGCCTGTCCTATAGTACGGATACCTGAAATCATATGGAGCGGCTGCGGCATCAAGAGTAAGGAAAGCCTTGCCTACGATACGCCTCGATTCTCTGTGATAAGGGAAGAAAGGCATTCTGTCTTCAGTCGGGAACTCATCATCTGCAAGTCCGAGATTCTTCATGCCGAGTTCCGTCTGGATATAATATAGGAAACAGCGGGTGAACTCCTTGGCCTCCTCATACGCTTCGGCACGTTCCTCGCGGGTCATTTCTATAGTGTTGACATAATGGTCGTTACCATATATCGGCCAGTTTATCATATACTTCCCGTTCGGAGTGCGGCCATAGGTCATCATCATCTCCGGGCTCCATATGGTCTGTCCTGTATCAGGTACTGTATTGTGTGGTCCTGTCGTACTGTTGTAGAACATGGCAGGGTCGTAACTATCCGGCTTTTCAACAGTCATGTCAGCATCTGGGCCGTAATCCTTCAGTATGGCAACATAGGTAAGATCCTGGATGATGTCATTGGCCTGATCGGGAGCGATTGACTCCCCTGTATCAGAAGAAGCCTCCATACCTATCTTATATTCAACGCCACATGCCTTGGCCACATCACCCAGTTCCGTAGCATCGACAAGAACATCAGCAATGACCGTATATCTCCTTCCGTCAGGACCTCTCAGCACGACCTTCCAGTCATCGTCGCCCTCAGGCATCACGCTCAACATGAGGGTTTCGCGTCTGACATCAAGCATATCACCGCATGCCCCGGCCATTGCAGTAAAGACCTCCTGGCCCACATGCGGCTCAAAGTTCACATTGCTCACCCATCCGGTCTTCAGAGCATCATAGCCCCCATAACGGGCCGCCAGAGAATCGGTAAATTCACCGAAAAGCCCGCTCCTGAGATTATAATTACCGTCAATACAACTTACGCCTGCCGCCGTAAGCATGCCGCCCAGCCAGGGAGTCTCCTCGACAACCATCGTCCTGACTCCCATCCTGGCCGACTGGATGCCGGCACATACCCCTGAAGCACCGCCACCTACGACAAGGACATCAATATTTTCATGCGTGACACATGAGACCGAAAGCATCAACACAACGGCTGACGCAACAAACCTTCTGAGTGAAATCAAACACATATTAAAATATTGTATATAATTATCTCGACAAAATTAAAATTTTTTATTAATATTAATTAACTTTGGGGCTGAAAACAAACACTAATACCATGAATAGAACAATAACAATCCTGATGACCTCTCTCGCACTTGCTTTGTGCATGGAGATTTCAGCAAAGAAGGCAAAAGAGACCATAGAGACCCCCGCGTCCGACAGCCGTATTGAATATACGGGCCGAACCGTCGTGAACGGAAATGACGTATCTTACGACTGGAGCGGAGTCTATTTCAGAGTAAAGTTCAACGGCCCGTACCTTGCCATGAAATGCTCAGACACCAAGAACTGCTGGTTCAACCTCTGGACAGACAAGGAAATGTCTCCTGAGGCAGACAGAAAATTCATGGTAGGTGCAAAAGACACGCTGGTGGTCCTCGCAGAAGGACTTGGCAAAGGTGAACACGAGATAATCCTCCAGAAAAGGACAGAGGGTGAGCAGGGCAGATTCACCGTGCACTCATTCATCACCGAAGGAGAAATCCTGCAGGCAGACGGCCGCAAGAAAAGGCACATAGAGTTCATCGGTGACTCATACACCTGCGGATACGGCACAGAGAGCCACGACAAGAACGATCCGTTCCTGGCCGAGACAGAGAACTGCAACCTCACCTATGCAGCGGTCACAGCACGCTATTTCGGTGCAGACTTCAACCTTGTAAGCCATTCCGGCCAGGGCATCGCACGCAACTACGACAACGCAGGTCCCGGCTACCACATGCCGCATAGATACAGACAGGCATACAATGCAGCCAAAGAACCTCTCTGGGAGCCTTCAATGGGAGCATATACTCCTGACATCGTCGTCATCTACCTTGGAACCA
>JAFVHZ010000070.1 GCA_017474265.1 Bacteroidales bacterium
GGGGGAGGGGCCCACGAAGTGGGAGGGGGCCAATGGAGTACTTAGTCACCGATAAATACTACATCACATCATTCTCAGAATCAATGATCCCCGGAAGACCGTTGACAGAACCACGATAAGTCGCAGTCCCCTTCTTCACCTCCTTCACAATCCTCCTGTCCACAACATCCCTGACCTTAGAGGCCCCGGCCTCCCTCAGCACAGCCTTATAAGCAGCAGCAGCATCCTCTGCATAGAACTTCACCCTGATATAGAAAGGTTTCTCGACAGATGCCTCTTCATACTTTTCTTCCCATTCCTCAACCTTCTCCATATCAGGCTTCCTGCCGTCCAGACCACCTTTCTTCACTGCCGACACATCGTACACATTGTCATCGATATAGAACGAGCCATGAATCATGGAAGTGGTAGGCGACACACTGATGTCAAGGTACTCTCCATCAAGATGACGTGTGGCAGGCCCCGGACGGAACCAGTTCTCCGACACATTGAACCATCCTTCCTCTCCGCCATAAATGGCCTTCATCCCCCAGTTGTACACCACATTGTTGACGAAATCTACAGTGCCACGATTGTAGAGACGGTCGCTGTTCCAGTAAAGACGAGGATGATCGAAACGAGGATTGCGGCTGCTGTTGTGGGCAAACAGATTATGGTGGAAGGTCACATTTCGTCCGCCCCATATTCCGCCGTAGCCATGTTCTCCCTTCTTATGTACCGATGCGTTGAGAGCCTCGGAAATGATGCACCACTGCACGGTAGCATCCGTCCAGTTATAGAAAGAACCATTCTCGTCTGTAGCCCAACTGATGGAACAATGATCTATCATCACATTGCTGCAGTGTCTCGCTCCAAGGGCATCACCCTCGACTCCGGACGCTGCACCCATCCTGAAACGCATATATCTTATGATGGTATGGTCGGCGCTTACGAACACACCGTTATCCCTTATTGTAATCCCCTCTCCCGGAGCGGTCTCTCCAAGAATGGAAATATAAGGATTCTCAATCTCCAACGGCTTTACAAGATGAATATCTCCTGAAACAGCAAAAGTGACCACACGCGGTCCTTCGGCCTCAACCGCATGACGGAGAGTTCCTTCCGAACCGTCATCTGCGAGAGAAGTCACCACATACTCCTTGCCTCCACGGCCTCCGGCAGCAAACATTCCGCAACCCTCGGCACCTTCGAACGCCACCGCCTTCTTCTTCATTATCTGGATTTCCTTTCCGTCCTTTACTATCCATCCCTCATCCACGTACTCAATGTTATGCAGAGCCTCCCACTCAAGCGAAGCCCATACGAACGGACCCACTCCCTTGCAGTCATTCTCGATGACCGGCTCACTGAGATAATACGCATAGTCACCCCTGCGCATGTTCTTTCCACCGAGACCTGCCACCGCACAGCAGTCCGTAATGGAAATTGTGCCATCCTCGTTCTCCTTCACAAAACGGTCAAGGAACTTCGGATACAGGCCAAGTATATAATCCCTGTGACTGTCATCTATATATCCCATCCTGAGTCCCTTGAGGAAGGCATAGGTGAACATGATCGAGCATGTAGCCTCAAGATAATTTCCTTCACGGCCAGGACAGTCAAGCACCTGATACCACATGCCTGTCTCAGGATCAGCCCATTTCGGAAGGACCTCAAGGAAATAATTCAACTGTCCCACAAGGACTTCGTGTCCGGGATGATTCTTCGGAAGATAGTCGAGAACCTCCACAAGAGCGACTGCATACCAGCCGTTTGCACGTCCCCATGCATGGTCAGACTGACCTGTCTCAGGATTGCACCAGAACATCGACTTCGACTCGTCCCATGCATGACGGAAAAGTCCCGTCTTCGGATCCAGGGTATTCTCTGCA
Organism: Bacteroidales bacterium; assembly: GCA_017474265.1. Classification (GTDB taxonomy): domain Bacteria; phylum Bacteroidota; class Bacteroidia; order Bacteroidales; family UBA932; genus Cryptobacteroides. The sequence goes on from JAFVHZ010000070.1 coordinate 1,872, forward strand.
CCGGCCACGAACTGATGCACGATGTCGGCATACAGGGAATCCTTCTGATCCTTAGGAGCATACCTCTTCGTATACTCGGCATAGAAAGGCAGGGCCATATAGAAGCCGTCGAGCCACACCTGATGAGGATATATCTGCTTGTGCCAGAACTCACCTGTAGTCGTACGAGGCTGATCATCAATCTGTTCACGGATCATACGGGTCACACGACGATACCTCTTGTCCTCATGTCCGAACATGTCATGAAGATCGAAGAACATACGGGCAGGACAGATATGGTCCACATTGAAGTTCGACTTCTTATACTTATAGACCTCCCCTTTCTCGTTTGCTATGGTATCTGCCCATGCACGCACATAGTCCACGACCCAAGGCAGGTCATAACGTTTTGCGGCATCAAGGAAGGATTTCTGGACAAGGCCCGGAGTGTAGTTCCACTTCCTCTGGCCGTTCAGACCGTCAAGGTACGTGGCATCCGGACATCTTCTCATCTCGCACTTGACCATACGTACCGAATAAGGTTCCTGTGCGACGCAGACCCATGTCATAAGGGCCGTCATAAGAATCAGTGCTATCCTTTTCATAGTCATCATGTTATTTCTTCTTGTTCTGTTTCATATAATCGGCAGGAGAAATGCCGAAATGCTTCTTGAAACTGCGGCTGAAATATCCCGGATCAGAGAATCCTACCTTGTAGGAGGTCTCCGAAACGGAGAACTGGCCGCTCTTGAGATAATATGTAGCCTTCTCCATCCTGAACTCCTGTATCAGTTCCACCGGAGACTTGCCGGTCAATCCCTTTATCTTGTTGTACATCGAAGTCCTGCCCATTCCCACATATGAAGATAACTGGTCCACAGTGACTTCAGCATCCGAAACATTCTCTTCAAGCCATGTCATGACCTTCTTTATCAACTGCTCGTCCTTGTCTGTGATGACGATCTCTTCAGGAGATATATCTATTCTGCCGGCCCGCTTTCCTTCGGAGGCGATATCTGTCGACATTGCAGACACCAGTTCCTTTCTTCTGTCAAGCATATTGTCTATCCTGGCCATGAGAAGTTCCATGGTGAACGGCTTCGCGATATATCCGTCCGCACCATACTTCATTGCTCTCACCTGAGTGTCATCTTCATGCTTCGCAGTGATCATCACGATAGGGATATGACTGGTACTGAAATCGTTACGGAGATGATTTATCAGTTCCATACCATCCATCACCGGCATCATGAGATCGGTCACCACCATATCAGGCATCCAGCCGTCTGCAATCACCTGCAGAGCCTCCTTTCCGTTTGAAGCGTCACGGACTTCATATTTGGAGACGAGACTGTTATAGATATACACCTTCAACTCGGCATTATCTTCCACAACAAGGACCTTCAGGGCACCGTCAGGATGGGTCGCCTCTACTTTATATTTGCCCAGACCGTATGTATCTGCCTGACGTGTTCCTTCACCAATAGGCAGGCGGACAAAGAACTTCGATCCTTTTCCCTTCTCGCTCTCCACCCAGATCTCACCTCCATGAATATCTGTTATCTCCTTACAGAATGACAGGCCTATACCGCTGCTTGCCATACCTCGGAAGGCCTTATCGCCTCCTTTGGTAAAAGGCTCGAATATAGCCTTCTGCATGCTCTTATCGACACCTATGCCGTTATCCTTGATCATGATACGGAAATCTGCATCACCGTCTCTATACAGAACACCGACCTCTATCTTTCCTCCGTCCGAAGTATATTTGAAGGCATTTGAAAGAAGGTTGTAGACAAGAGCCTCAAGCCTTATGGAGTCACCCCAGATCAGAAGGCTGTCCACCGACTTGATGATGCGCATCTCCATCTGACGTTCTGCAGACATGTCACGGAAGTCGTCATAGATGTCCTGCACAAGTTTCACGACATCGAACTGACTTATATTGAGTCTCATCTGTCCGTCAGCAATGGACCTGGTGTCAAGAAGTTGGTTGACCAGAGTAAGCATCCTCTTGGCGTTTTTCTGAACAATGTTGACACTGTACTCGTTCGCATCGCCCTCCTGAGTCTTCCTCCTGATTTCATCAATTCCTCCCAGTATCAAGGTAAGAGGGGTACGCAGTTCATGAGAGACATTGGTAAAGAACCTCGCCTTTATATCGTTCAGGCCCTGCTCGAGTCTTATGTCGCTTCTGAGTTTCAATGAAGTGGATATGACCTTCATGATCAGGAAAGCCAATCCCAGACCTAAGAAGATATAGATTGCGATTGCAACAGGAGTCCCCCAGACAGAAGGCCGGACTACAACGTCAATTTCCACAGCATCTTCATGTCCTGAAGAGCCCGATCCGGAACATGACACCTTGAAGCGATAATGGCCGGACGGTATGCGGGAATAAGTGGCCCAGTTGCTTCCTGTAGAAGTGATCCAATCCTTGTCATAGCCTTCAAGCATATATGAAAAACCGAAATCGCCTCTGAGGCCGAAATTGAGGGATGCAAAGGAAATGCGGAAAAACGAACAGTCATGCGGAATCTCGATCCTGCCTGCAAAAGGTGTCCTTCTGCCGTCCACGGCAAGACCGGAAATGACCAGTCTGCTGTCTCCTTTACCATCATCAAACCGGTCAGGATCAATACGGTACACATTGTCGTAGGTTCCAAAAAGGACACTTCCGTCGTCCAGTGAAGTACATGTAGCCTCACTGAATGAAGTCACCGGCACGCCGTCATACATGGTATAGTTACGTACATTCCCGGTCTCCGGATCGTAGGATGAAAGACCCGCTTCAGTAGCGAGCCATATCCTGCCGTACGCATCCTCAGCAGCAGACTGGATTATATTGCTGGACAGTCCGTCTTCTGTACTTATCACCTCGAATCTAGGCTGCCCGTTCTCGAAATAGAGGCGGTTCAGTCCTCCGCCGAAAGTCGAGAGCCATACATCACCGGTGCTTGCCGTGAAAATGTGCATCACATCGTTGTTACCCAGAGAAGTGATGTCTCCCGATATCTTCTTCACCAGATTGAATACCGTAAGTTCAGGAGAAGAAGACGGTTCGAATATGATCAGGCCACCGACAGTGGCAACAAGAACCCGGCCGTCAGGCATGGTATGGATATAACGCACACGGTCACCCGCTTCCTGCGGATAATCAGGGAAATTATTCGTAACAGTGACGAATTCATCAGCGTCAGGATCAGGAAGCATGGACAGGGCCCCTCCGAAGGTACCTATCCAGATGCGTCCATCATTGTCCTGACATATGGAATAAACATTGTCGGAACTGAGGGAATTACGGTCTGAAGGGGAATGCCTGAAACGCTTGATCCTATAATCTTTCCCATACGGCTCCATACGGATAAGCCCATCGCCCTTGGTTCCGAGCCATATGTTTCCGTTCGTATCTTCATATATGGAATAGATCACGCCTATATCACCGCTGAAGCGGTCAGGAAAACGTCTGCATGTACTGAAATCCGGTGAATAGCAATACAATTCACGGCTTTTGGTAGCGATCCATACATTTCCCCTGCTATCCTTGAGCATTGCTCTCACTTCAGCGGATGACAACATATCATCAGATCGGGTAGGCGGAACGATTACATCCACACTGGTAGTCACAGTGGTCACCTTCTCAAGTCCACGACCGACCGTAGACATCCACAACACACCCGAATCATCTACATGATAGCATGCGACACCGTTCATGAACCTGCAGTCAGTTTCCTCCTTGACATTGCTCAAAGGCACTATTTCGTCCTTCTCCCTGTCATAATACCCAAAACCGTAGTTGTTCATCTTGATCCAGAGGCGGTCATCATGGCTCAGCACATTCGCAAGGGTGTCAACATAATATGACATGACATTCCTGCTATGTTCATAATGTCTGAACCTGTCTTTTTCGTAATCATAGTTCCATATTCCCGTCCTTTCGGTCGCAATCCACAGAAGTCCCTCCGGATCTGGAAAGAGATACCTTACACGTCCAATATCCGCCCTGTGAAGCATAGGGACAAGAGTTTCTGGAGTCACCTCAGCGACAGCATCATCCTGGAATCCTATGAAAATCCTTTCCCCGGAAACAGTCATTGAGGTGGCATTCCCTGCATTCAGAAGTCCGAGATCGATCTTCTTCTGCTCTCTGGTCTGTCTGTCAACAGCCAGAAGTTGATCGCTGCTGGCAACCAGAAGAAGATTACCGGTTTCCGCAAACGAGACAACATCATCATTTCTCGAAAGCATGGAAACCTCATCTCCCTTTATGACTGATATGCCGACTTCAGACGCCACATATACGACACCTTCCGAGTCCTCATATATGACACTGATCTCCTTACCGATATTGAATTCGCCAAGATTGAAGAAATGCTTATATGACAGATCCGGGGCGACTTTCATAAGTCCGGTCCCAGAGATTCCTATCCAGGTGTTTCCGTTCCTGTCGCAATGAACATTGTCCACCTTGATTCCGGACACAGGAAAGTCCTGAAGATCAGAAGGTATAGCAATGAATTCCTCCCGATTTACGTCAAAACGATAGAGATGATAGTCGTATGTGGTCAGCCACAGAAATCCGGCAGCGTCTTCCTTGACTGAAAGTATACGGTTATGAGACAGGTTGGAACAGTCTCCGGGCAGCATCGCATAATTCACGAAACCGTTGCCGTCATATCTGCTGAGGCCATACCATGTACAGAGCCAAAGGTATCCCCTGCTGTCCTGATGCATGTCGCATATCGAATTATGCGGCAGGCCGTCATCAGAGGAATAATGCTCGAACATGAACTTAAGGGGCTCGGCCTTAAGGTCTTCACGACCGGCAAACCCCGTAAGAAGCATTACAAGTAACAGATATATGGCAGACCTCAGAACTTTCATGAACTTCAGATATTTGTGTAATCTGTAAAGTTACTAAAAGACTTTGAAATACCAGACAACCTCGACGATTCTTCCATGCTTGTCAAGTATGGTATCAGGCTTGAGGACATTCTCAGGAGTATACTTCGCCACTTCCCTGTCGCTCAGAATGTGGCTCCATTTCACCCTTTCCTTCTTACCGGCAGCGCCCGGTCCCTTGCTTCCGTATTCAGCATAGAAGGCAGTCTTTTCAGCAAACGGCTTGCTCCAGTTGTGCCATCCCTCTCTGCGTATGTGATCTCCGAGTTCGCAATCGATGAAGACAGTCTTCGCATAGTCCCTCCAAGGACGGCCTAGATAGACTTTTGTCGCATTGTCATCATGGATGAGACGGCAATTGTGGAAGACATATCCGAACTCGGCGCCTTGAGGAGTAGATGCCGCTGTAATGTAACTGTCTCTCTTGCTGAGAATCGTGCAGTTCTCGAACCAGCATGTGGAAGCACCGAAGATGAAGTCTGTAGTTCCTTCTATCCAGCAGTCCCTGAAATACTGCCTCTGGTCCTTGCCCATGGTATATATGGTATCCTGACATCCGATGAAGCGGCAGTTGAGGAAGGCCACTCTGTCAGCATTGATGGTGATGGCAACAGCCTGACCGATATCCGGTCCCTCACCTGCAGAATTCTCGATAGTCAGGTTCTCTGCCAGAAAATCATTACCATGGACAAATACGGTCGGAGTGGCAAAAGTACCGATCTCTATACCCTTAGGGCCCATCATCCTTGCATAGTCGCCCCACCTTATGATGGTATTCTCGGCAGACTGTCCAACCAGATGCAGGGTCTGCTTGTTTGCAGGTACTGTCACTTTCTCTTCATAGACTCCGTCCTTGATGTATATGGAGGTGTCATGATTCAGACAGAAGTCAGGTGCGGCATTGACTGCCTCCTGGACAGTAAAGAAGTCACCACTTCCGTCCTTTGCGACCACCCAGTCATAATTCATAAGATGCCCCTGTAGTTCAGGAATCACCTTCACGATCTCCGGAAGAAGAAGATTCACGAGTTGACGTGCTCCGGCGACGTTGGTATGAGTGTTGTCCTGCTTGCCGTCAGGATGCTTAGGATTGGTCCCCTTCTCCACCCACATGTAATATTTGCGGGACGGAACATCTCCGATGCTTTCGAGCCAGTCCAGAGTAATGGTCTCTGCATCAATGAACGGCAGTCCGTACTCCTGCGCTATCTGCCTTGCAGCCTTAGGATAGTCTCCGTGCGTATCCCTGATGAGTTTTCCCTGCTCATCGAAATGGCGTCTGGCCACAGGAGAGAATATCACTGGCTTTGCTCCTACAGACAGAGCATGACCGATGAAAAGACGGAGATTTTCCTGATATGCTCCGAAAGGAGCGGCATATCTTGCCGTGTCGTTCTGCTTAGAGTCATTATGGCCGAACTGGATGAAGAGGTATTCTCCAGCCTTGAGGTCATTCTTGACAAGATCCCAATGACCGAGAGTCTGGAAACTCTTCGTACTGCGCCCGTTCTTGGCATAATTGGCCACGACCACATTCGTATCCACATGAGACTTGAGCCTCTGGCCCCAGCCTCGCTCCGGATTTTCATAAGAAAGGTCCTTGTCCGCCATCGTCGAATCGCCCATAAGGCGGAGAACTATCTTTTCCTGAGCGGAAACTGTCAGAACAGACAGCAGAAGCAGTAGAGAAATCAGTCTTTTCATGGTCAGTCGATGGTTACATTGTGGGAATTATGCTTGAAGATGTTGAGAGATGCATCACCGGACGCATCCCTGCAGTCTCTGATGACCACATTCTTGCAGTTGGCCACACTATATCCGAGACCCTCGGACTGGGTGATGTCCACATTCCTGAGGACCACACCAGTAGCATATCTGAGGTCTGCGCCTTTTTCGGACACAATCTCGCAGTCCTCAACCACGATGTTCTCGATGTTCTTTTCAGGTATTCCATTGAAATACATAGCCCTTGCCGCACCGCTGCATACCACGTCACTGATGTATATGTCCTTGAACTGCGGAGTAGTCTCGTCAGCAGGGACGAACTCGACATCAAACGCTGTTGCACCGTCAGCAGCAGCCTCGACAGCAGATTTACCGCCATAATGAAGGTCAAAGAGAAGAGGTTCGGTAGGGATGTTCATCATGACGATATTGTCGATGTATATGTTCTCCACGACTCCGCCACGACCACGGCAACTCTTGAACCTCAGTCCGACATCCGTTCCGAGAAAACGGCAGTCCGACACTTTGATGTTCTGTACTCCACCTGACATCTCGCTGCCGACCACAAAGCCGCCATGTCCATGGAATACGATGCAGTTGTCCACAATCAGGTTCTTGCATGGGCGGGCCCTTCTGCGGCCGTCCTCGTTCTTGCCGGACTTGATGCAGATGGCGTCATCGCCCACATCGAAACTTGAATTGATCACCAGGACATCCTCACATGAATCCACATCAAGACCGTCTCCGTTCTGCGAATACCACGGATTACGCACGGTTATATTATTGATTATCACATTCCTGCACATCAGAGGATGGATATTCCAGCATGGAGAGTTCTGGAACAGACAATCTTCCAGAAGCACATTCTCGCAATCCTTCAGACCGATCATCACAGGACGGAGATATGTCTTCACGCTGTTCCACTCTTCTTCGGTTGCGAGGCCCTGAGGTACGTTGAAGGCATCACTGACCACAGAACCGCGGAATGAACTTGAATCAGGATACCAGACGTCACCTTTTGCATTGGTGAATCCGCCGCTCGCAAGCAGTTCCTTCCACTGTGAAGGAGCGATCTTGCCTTTCTTGACCTGGCGCCATGAGTCTCCGTTACCGTCGATCGTACCGCCTCCTGTGATGGCGATGTTCTTCGCACCGAAAGCATTGATTGGAGAGATGCATCTCCTGGTATCAAGACCCTCAAACACTGTCTCGACAATAGGATAAAGATTCCTGTCCGTAGAGAAAAGAAGGACCGCATCAGGACGGATATGCAGATCTATGTTATCCTTGAGGGTGATCGGGCCTGTAAGCCATACTCCTGTAGGTACGACAAGACGTCCACCTCCGAGTTCTGTAAGCGTCTCGATGGCCTTGGCGAAAGCGTCACTATTCAGAGTCACGCCGTCACCGACGCCTCCGAAATCACGGATATCGACCTCTCTTGCCGGTATCTGAGGACGCTCGACCTTCTTCATTTCAAAAGGAAGATCCTTGTAAAGATAAGCAAACTCATAGTCTGAGGCACATGAAAGCAGGCACACGCCAAGAAGAAGCGTTCCCGCCAGACGGATCAGTTTAGTGTTTAATGTGGTCATAATTAAAGCCTGTTAGTGATTATTGCAAAAATAACCAATAACAGGCTTATCAGTTGTCACTTTTTATCGCAAAAAGTAGAATAATTGTTCAAAATCATCAGAAGTGGTCAGGATGATAATACTTGATATCGAACTCACCTGCAAGAATGCCATATCCGTTCTCAGCAAGTGACTCCAGTTCGTTCTCGCCGGCATATACCACCACCGGTGCTATGAACTTCACCCGCCTGCTTATTTCCTCCACGATTGCATCGTTATGGGCAATGCCTCCGGTGAGGATGATGGCGTCAACCTCTCCACAGACTACGGACGCCAGTGCTGCAATATACTTGGCAAAAGACACGCAGAAACCGCGAAGGAAGGTATCGCAGTCCTTGTCTCCTGCATTGGCACGGGAAGCTACCTCACGCATGTCATTGGTACCGAAATATGCAACCGCACCACCTCGTCCGACAAGCATCTTCTTTACCTCAGCCTTGGTGTACTCACCACTGAAGCACATATCGACCAAAGGGAATCCCGGTACAGAACCCGCACGTTCAGGACTGATAGGACCGTCTCCGCCAAGAGCATCATTCGTATCTATGACAAGACCGTTCCTATGCAGGGATACAGATGATCCCCCACCCATATGTGCAACGATGACAGTCACATCCTTGTTCGTCTTGCCGACACTTTTCGCATACCTGCGCACCATAGCACGGGAATTCAAGGCATGGAACAAGGTCCGGCGAGGGAACTCAGGAAGACCCCCTACCTTTACCTCCGGCAGCATCTCATCAGCCATAGGCGGGTCCGCTATATATGCACGGCACTTCTGCTCAATACCCTTCGCCTCCCTGGCCTTATTGACATCGGCTGCAATATCGTCTGCCAGAAGGGCGCTCAGATTGCATGCATGCACACCGTCCTTTCCTGACATAAGCGCATCACGCATGGCCTGATTCACCTCATAGACACCGGTTCTGATAGGGGTTATGAGACCGCCACGAGCCATGGCGACATCTATCGATTCCAATGCAACTCCCTTTTCTGCGAGGAAATCCATTATTGCATCCATGCGCATTGGAGTCTGATCCATCACTGATTCGTATCGGGCAATTTCCTCCGCAGTATGAGTAAGATTCTTCTCAAAGAGCTTCTCTCCTGACTCATAGAATCCGATCTTGCTTGAAGTCGATCCGGTATTGATAACTAATATTCTTCCGTACATATGAAACTGTTTAATTTTACCGACATTGCGGCAATTGCGATGGAATTGAGTTTTGTTTCTATGCTGTCTGCACGGCTTGAAAGCACGCACGGAACCTTCGCACCGACAAGGATTCCAGCCTGTTTCACTCCAGGAACGAGTTTCGAGTTGGCCTTATAGAAGACGTTCCCTGACTCGATGTTAGGGAAAAGAAGGCAGTCTGCATCTCCGGCCACAGGACTGACAAGTCCCTTTATCTCGACCGATTCCTTATCAATGGCGACATCCAGTGCCAGAGGTCCGTCGGCTATACATCCCTTGATCTGTCCACGGTCAGCCATCTTCGCCAGCATGGCTGCATCTATTGTGGCCGGCTGGCTCTGAAGCACCTGCTCTGTAGCGGCAAGGATCGCCACCTTAGGAGTCTGTACCCCTACAGCCTTGGCAGTCTTCACAAGACACTCCATTATGATCTGCTTCTGCTTGATGTCAGGTGCAGGGATCACAGCCACGTCTCCCACAAAGAGGAGTTTATGGTAACTCGGAATCTCAAGTGTGGTGCAGTGGGTCAGAGTACCCTTTGGAGGCAGAAGACCTGTCTCCTTGTTGAGGACTGCGCGAAGGAACTTGTCGGTAGAGCAGAGTCCCTTCATCAGGAAATCGCCCTCGCCTTCACGGACCATCTTCACGGCCTGGGCGACAGAAGGGATCTCATCCGGATTGTGGACTACAGTGAACTTCGTCACATCCACACCCTCCTCTGCACATGCCGCCGCAATCAGTTTCTCATCACCCACAAGAGTGACATCTGCAAGGCCCAGATCCACTGCTTTGGCAGCGGCTGCAATGGTGTGAGTATCAACTCCCCAGGCAGCCACCATCCTCTTTCTGGTGCCTCTGCCACGCAGTTCGGCAAATATCTCTTCAAATGTTGTGAACATGGCTATTCCTCCTCGGTCTGGACAATATGCATCGTGTCACGTGCGATCATGAGTTCCTCATTGGTAGTGATAAGGGCAACCTTCACCTTCGAATCAGGCAAAGTAAGCATAGTATCTACTCCCCTTACCACATTTGCATCATAATCGAACTTCACACCAAGATATGTAAGGTTCTCGCAGACCCTGCGGCGGAGACGGCTGTTGTTTTCTCCGATACC
>JAFVHZ010000071.1 GCA_017474265.1 Bacteroidales bacterium
GCCTCCTACCGATTCCACAAGCATTCCCTTTACTGCTATGCAGGCTCCTGTAGTTACCTTTGCAAGTATTGCCTCGTTGGCTTCTGTCTTGTCAACTACTATCTGTATATTATTGATTGTAGAACCGTCATTAAGGGCGATGAATGCCACATTCTTGTTTCCTCTCTTGGTCCTTACCCATCCTTTGGCAAGTACCTCTTTGCCCGGCTCGGATTTGAGCAGGTCCTTCACCTTGGTTCTGATAACTGTTTCCATTTATATCTATAGATTTAACAAACTTTGCAAAGATAATAGAATTGCGTCTATTCGCCTAAAATTTTCCCCTTAATGTCAGTGTTGTCGATCCTGCCTGAGAACTTTTCTGAACCGACACCGACTGCATATACCGGAACAGGCTCTCCTGTATGTCCGCCTGTTGTCCATCCGATCAGGGCCTTTTCATTAAGTTCTCTGTTTGAAATCGGATCGAGGTTGTTGCTGTTGTTGTTCTCAGCCCAACTCTTGTCCAGTTCAGCAAATCCGCTATGATATCTGCTTCTTGCGCCGAGTGCTACACCTCCTGTAGCGTGGTCTGCAGTCACTACGATGAGTGTCTCATCAGGATGCTGCTTGTAGAATTCATATGCGACTGCAACTGCATCGCTGAATGCGATTGTCGCGTTGATCATCGGAAGGGTCTTGTTGCTGTGGCATGCCCAGTCGATCTCACCGCCCTCGCACATGATGAAGAAAGGCTCTTCTGTGCCAAGAAAATCGATTCCGTACTGCACCATTTCTGCAAGAGTGATTTCACCTTCCGGCTTATTGCCTGTCGAATCGTAGTTTACAGGCTCTGTATCCTTGTTGTATTCCTGGCAGAGCACGATCTTGTCGTTGGTCTGGCGGGACTGCTCGAAGTCTGCCTTGCCGAAGCACACGTCATATCCCTGCTGCTCCAGAAGATCTGCCGAACTTTCAGAGTTGCCGTCCGGTCCGAAATAGTGCAGTATACCTGCTGAAGCGAAGAACTCGAATCCGGATGCAGGAATCTCCTGTGTGATGGCATAGTATCCTCCTCTGTCTTTGTTGTGGCCGTAGAATGAACCTGGAGTGGCGTGGTTGATAGGTACACTTGAAATGATTCCTATGCTGTAGCCGTCTTCCTTCAGGTCGTAACTCATGCTCTTGACAGGATTGCCTTCAGGATCTACTCCGAGGTATCCGTTGTTAGTCTTGACCCCTGCAGCTATCGCTGTACCTGCTGCTGATGAATCAGTGATATTGCTGTTGGCAGAGTAAGATGTTGCGGTTCCGAACACCGGGAATTGGGTAAATGAAAGTTGTGCTCCTCCAAGTCTGCCTTCTTTCCATGACATATATGCTTCAGTTACTGCAACCTGTGAATTGCCCATTCCGTCTCCGATGAATAGAAAGATGTACTTTGCCTTAGTTTCTGTTTTTTCTGTGCTTGCTGTGCATCCGTTCGCACAGAACAACATGGTGATCATGCCGGCTAATGCTGCAATAGTTCTTGTTCTCATGGCGTTTCTTTTATTTATGAATCATACAAAGTTACCTATTTTTATCTTAATTTGTTATGTACTGTCACAAAAAAAAGACAGTGCCATGTTTAATGACACTGTCTTTTTAGTATGTATGACTAAAATTTATTAGTCTTCTGCAGGTTTTCTTGCTGTGTACATGATCTTAAGGGCAGAGCACTTACGTAACTCCTGCTTAACATCTGTAACAATACCCATGCGTGTGTTTTCGTCAGCCTTGATGGCAACTGTCATGAATGACCTGTCAGCCTCTGAGAGAGCATCACGTTCAGCGGCGATGAAGTCACGGATCTCGTCGACGGTCTTGAAGGAGTCGTTCAACTGGATACGTGCATCATTACCGTATTGAGCCTGAAGTGAACGGATTGGGGCACCGATATTGATGTACGATGTGAGGTCCTTTCTCTCCAGTTTTGCGATTTCTGATGCTTCCGGGAGTCTTACGACAACCTTGCTCTCGGTCTCACGCATTGTTGTTGTCACCATGAAGAAGAACAGCAGCATGAACACGATGTCGGATAGTGATCCCGATGGTGGGTTTGGCACTGTCCTTTTCTCTTTCTGTTTGAATTTTGACATATCGCTATTCTCCTTTAATTACTTTTTGGAAACATCCTTCGGCTCGGCCTCTGAAATGTTCTGAGGAATGGCTTCTCTTACTATCTTCTGCTCATCCTCGTTGCACTTCGAATACAGTTTGGCGAAGTTCGCCATTGCGAATTCGTCACGGAGTTCGTTCACGGCCTTTACGAGTTCGTTCTGCACTGCAATGTATGCCTGATAACTTGTACCGCGGTCATTCTGAAGTGAGATCACGCCCTTAGAGACCATGCATGGACCGAATCCTTCGATGTCCTTCTCTTCCTTTTCAGGGAGATTCGGGTCATTTGCAGGATTTCCAGGTGTATGCTGGGCATAACAGTCAAGTGCCCGGAAGAGGGCTGGAACCGCATCAGTGTGCACGGCGGTCGTGAGGCGACTGGGAAAAAGAAAAAGGACAAACC
>JAFVHZ010000072.1 GCA_017474265.1 Bacteroidales bacterium
ACTTCCCTGCATTCATCCTAGTTGACGACAAGGGTAACGACTTCTTCAAGAAACTCGGACTCTAGGGCACAACAGGATTTGCTCCTGTCATATATTGAAAAAGCCGGTCGGACGACCGGCTCATTTTTTAGGTTGAGATACCAGGATTCGAACCTGGACAGACAGAACCAAAATCTGTAGTGCTACCGTTACACCATATCTCAATTCCGGGTGCAAAGATATACTTAATTTTACTTTTCTGCAAAATAACTTCGCATCACGCTGTCAAAAGTATTATGATTCCGCTGATGCCGATGTAGGCATATACGACATAAGGGAAAGTCTTGGAAGGGATGCGGTTGAATGCCCATGTGCCGAGCGCTCCTCCCAATGCTACTGCCCCGAGGCAGAAGACATAGTCTATGCATACTGTCTTTGTAAGGAAGCCGTTCGATGCTCGCACTATGGTCATCATGGCGTTGGTTATCACGAAGTAGGTCTGTACCATGGCCATGTAGCGCTCCTTGTCTGACTCAGATGATATGAAGTATAGTACCGCCGGAGGGCCATGCATGCCGAAGAATCCTCCCATAAGTCCGCTTGCGGTTCCTGCTCCCATCTGATATGGAAGGGATGTTCCGAATCTTATCCTTCTGCTGAAGAATGAGAAATAGAGACTTACAGATATGAGGACAAACCCGAGGATGATCCTAAGCGTGTGGTCATCGGTCTTGGCGAGAAGGCAGATGGCAATGGTAGATACAAGAAAGAAGACAGACAGTATCGGTACCAGTCTTTTCCATGTCACGAGTTTCCGGTATTTCCATGCTGCGATGGTAGAGGTGGTCAGAGCAAGAAGGCCGGATAGGGTCGTGGCTTCTGCATATGACGGCATCAGGAAAGGGAGTGCCGACATTATGAAGATGCCGAATCCGAAGCCTGTCGTCCTCTGGACGAAACTCGCTCCGATGGTGAGCAGAAATATCAGGACGATGTTTTCCATATCAGAACAGGCCGTATATAAGGTTCCATACGAGGAAACGTGCGAACTTGCCGATAAGGAGAAGGACCATGGTCCAGCCCGGGCGCGTCTTGTAGAAACCCAGTGCTATGGCAATCACGTCACCGATGAAAGGAATCCATGCGGTAAGGGCGAGCCATACACCCCATCTGTCGATCTTCTCCTTCTGTTTCTGCAGAGTCTCAGGCTTTACCTTGAACCACTTCTCTATCCATTCCCACTTTCCGATCCAGCCTATCCAATAGGTCACTACGCTTCCGAGCCAGTTGCCGAGAGTGCCGACCAGAAGGCAGCCGACAGGATTGGCGGTGGCGGCAAGAATCGCCAGATACAATGCGTCCGAACTGAACGGGAATATGGTTGCAGCCAGAAACGTGCCTACGAAAAGGCCGAAAAGCCCTAATCCTTCAAGAAACTCCATCTCTATTTCCTTTTATTCTTGAAGAATTCTGTAACAAGATTGCTGCACTCATCAGCGAGCACTCCGCTCACGACCTCTGTCTTGGGATGCATGAGGGAAGGGGAGAACATTGAAAATCCTCTTTTGGGATCCGATGCCCCATACACGATACGGCCGATCTGAGACCATGCGAGAGCCCCTGCACACATCGGACAAGGCTCCACTGTCACATATAAGGTGCAGTCATTGAGGTATTTCCCGCCCATGGCCTCTGTTGCAGCCGTTATTGCAATCATTTCTGCATGGGCAGTCGGGTCATTAAGCCGTTCTGTCATATTATGGCCTTTGCCGATTATGCGCCCCCTGCACACGATCACCGCACCTATAGGCACTTCGTCCTCAGTGGCGGCCATGCCTGCCTCACGCAGTGCATCCTTCATGTATCTTTCGTCCTGTTCCATCATCTTACATTGACATTATTCCATATGAAACCATTGACGGCGTTCCTGTTGCATCCGGTATCGTCTGCCTTGATGTCGAGATTTTCAAAAGTGAAGTCTGAAAGCAGATATTGTCCGGGGCCTTCGACCACATCAAAGAATATGCGGCAATCCATGGTGATGTCCTTCATCCTGATCCCGGAAGCATATGACATCGGGATGTCCTTTCTGTCCTGAAGATCAAAGAACTGCGTCCATGGCTGTATGTATATGAACGACCCTGCATTACCGGTGATCCCTTCCACCAGAAAATGCTCATAGAGTTGAGGCGTGTCCGGACGCATCTTGAGCCACAGAAGCCTTTCGGCCTTGTCCACCCTGCAGTTGCGGAAAATGACGTTACGGTTGTGGATGGATTCGCTGCCGCATGTAAGCGCACTGTGACAGTAGCCGAAGGTGCAGTCCTCTATGATGATCCTCATGTTGGGGCCGTTTTCCGGATTCTTGTCTGCCCATGGACCTTTGCCTCCTTTCAGAGCGATGGCGTCGTCATTGACGGACAGGTGGCATCCTTTGATATGGACATCCTTGCATACATCGATGTCAATGGCATCAGAACTCGGGGCCTTGACAGGTTCTGCCGGAGCGAATATGCTTACATTATGAATTCTGACCCGCTCGCACTTGTACAGGTGCGTAGTCCAGAACGGGGAATTCTCGAGATGCACTCCTTCTATATGGACATCCTTGCTGTCGGTTATATATATAAGTCTGGGTCTGAGTTCTTCCAGATTTGTGCATTGCGGGTTGACTTCCCTGCGAAGCCAGAACGACTTCCAGTAACGCTCTCCGTTACCGTTGACAGTTCCTCTTCCTGTTATGGAGAATCCGTCGACGCCCTCTGCGTTGATCAAGGCGGCGAAGTACTTTATGCATCGACCTTCAAGCCTGGTATCGATGACCTTGAAATCGGATATGTCATCGCTGCCTTTCAAGGTGCCTCCACCCCTGATTTCCAGACTTGTGCCAGGCCTGAAGAACAGGGAACCTGACAGAAATGTTCCTTCAGGTATGACGATGCGTCCTCCGCCGTTGGAATGCGCAAGGTCTATCACTCTCTGGATGGCTTCGGTCTGCATCAATGTGCTGTCGTTCTTCACTCCGTGTTCCGTAATCACGTATGATGGGGCATCAGGGATTGATGCTGACGAACAGAACCAGTCACTCACCGGTGATCCGTCAGGGAAGATATCCTGTCCATAGGTGGCAATTGCCGCCAGGATTGCCGCCACAGAAAAAAGAATCCTTTTCATGTCTCAACAAAAAACCCGACCTTCCGGCCGGGTTTCTATTTTTACCATCTGTCCTCAGATGATACGGTCAATTTCTTGCGGCCGCGACGACGGCGTGCTGCCAAAACGCGACGTCCGTTAGGAGTCGACATGCGCTCGCGGAAGCCGTGTTTGTTGCGACGCTTGCGCTGTGATGGTTGGAATGTTCTTTTCATATCTAGATATTTTTATATTTCCTGTATAATTTGGGAGTGCAAAGGTAGTGTTTTTGAATTTATTTGCAAAATATTTTGTGAAAAAGTTCATTTCTCTATGAAGATGACCTGTTTCGTCTCAAAGAAAGGGTCATCTGTCCACTCTGAAATGGGCCATGTATGGACGCTTCCTTTCCTCAGGCGGGCCTTTGCTATCTCTTCCGTCAGGTCGCCTCCCTTGAGGTACAGTATGCCCTCGCTATATTTCCCTCTGACCCATGGCATGAAGTTGTCCAGTGAGGTCACCGCTCTCGATACGACATAGTCGAATGTCTCAGGCAGAGTCTCGGCGCGGGCGTTCACTGTCTTCACGTTTGCGAGGCCGAGACCTTTATATACTTCGGTCGCTACGGTTATCTTCTTGCCGATGGAATCGCATAAGGTGAACTGTGCGTGCGGGAACATGACGGCGAGAGGAATTCCGGGAAAGCCGCCGCCGGTACCGAGATCCAGGATCTTCAGCGGTTCCGCGATGCTGTATGGACCTTCTCCACGCAGGCGCTCGTATATGTCCGGCATGCGGGTCTTCAGGTATGCCGCTATGCCGAGTGAGTGAAGGACATGGTGGCGGTAGAGTTCGTCGATGTCCTTTCTGGATACTACATTTATCTTTGCGTTCCATTCACGATAGAGGGCGTCCATCTTGCCGAACTGCTCCATCTGCTGCGGAGTCACTTCAGGGAATTTTGTCTCTATTATTGTCTTGAATTCGTTGTATGTCATAGTTATAGCAGTTCGTCTGAATAATCCATCATTTTCAGGAGTTGGGCCTTGGCACGGCGTATCTTGGTCTTGACGGTATTGATAGGCATTTCAAGAGCGTCAGCAATCTCCTTGTAGCCGAAGTTGTCTATCAGGTTCATCTTTGCCACGGTCCTGTAGTCGTCCTTCAGTTTCTCTATGTTGGTCAGCCATTTGTCATATTCCTGCTGGTTTATGATGTCTTCTTCAGGATTATGCATGGTTGCCGGTAGTTCCTTGAGTTCGGCAATGTCCTCGTTGATGGAGGTTGTGGGCATGTTGTTCTTCTCCCTGTCATGCTTGCTGAGATGGTCGAAGGCCGTGTTGCGTGCAATGCGGTAGAGCCATGTGGAGAATTTGTACTCAGGATTGTATGACCCAATCTGACTGAATGCCTTCTGGAAACTCTCCAGGCAGATGTCCTCCACGTCCTCCTTCTGACTTACATATCTGGAAATATGACTCTTCACACCGGCATTGTATCTGGTGTAGAGCACGATGAATGCGGCCTGGTTCTGTTCCAGAGCCAGACGGACAAGGTCTATGTCCGAAAGATTAGTGAGCGACGAGCCAGTTGTTTCCATGGTTGCATTCTACTGTTAGAGGTATAGACAATTCGGTGACGTTCTCCATCTCTTCCCTTACGATCTTCTCCAGTTGCTCCACTTCCTCTGGGACGGCGTCGAAAAGAAGTTCGTCATGTATCTGTAGTACCATACGGCTCTTGAGACCTTCCTCTTCGAGACGGCGGTCCACATTGATCATGGCGAGTTTGATGATGTCTGCCGATGTTCCCTGTATGGGGGCGTTGATGGCAGTACGTTCCGCCAGCGACCTGACTGTACTGTTCTTCGAGTTGATGTCCGGAAGGTATCTGCGCCTTCCGAAGATGGTTTCGACATATCCTGTCTCGCGTGCGGAAGTCAGTGTGTCATCTATGAAGGATGATATGGCCGGGAAGTTGGCGAAATAGTCTTCTATGATCTTCTTGGCCTCAGCCCTGCTTATGTGCAGACGCTGGGACAGACCGAAGGATGAGATTCCGTACATGATGCCGAAGTTGGCGGTCTTGGCTATGCGCCTCTGGTCTGCAGTCACCTCTTCCAACGGAATCCCGAATATCTTGGATGCAGTGATGGCATGGACATCCTGACCGTTGCGGAAGGCCCCGATAAGGTGGGTGTCGCAACTGAGGTGTGCCATGATGCGGAGTTCGATCTGCGAGTAGTCGGCAGAAACAAGGACTCCGTCAGGACGGCTCGGAACGAAGGCCTTTCTTATTTCCTTGCCTCGTTCAGTGCGGATAGGGATGTTCTGCAGGTTAGGCTTTGACGAACTGAGACGTCCGGTTGCCGTGAGGGCCTGGTTGAATGTGGTGTGCAGTTTTCCCGTCACGGGAGAAATGTAGTTGCCGAACGGATCTATATATGTAGACAGGAGTTTCTTCACTGCACGGTATTCCAGTATCTCGTTGATTATCGGATGCTTGTCGGCGAGGCCGTTCAAAGTGTCTTCGTCAGTGGGATAACTGTACCTTACTCCAGTCTTTGCCTTGACCTTAGGGTCAAGTTTGAGTTTCTCGAATATCAGTACTCCGATCTGCTTGGGAGACAGGATGTTAAGGTCTGGCTCTCCTGCCATTTCGCGTACCCTCTCCTGGATTGCGTTCATTTCCGTGGCGAGAGAAGATGCGTATCTGCGAAGTTGCACCAGGTCGATCTTCACTCCTTCGAGTTCCATCTTGGACAGGACTTTTATGAGCGGCTCCTCCATGGTGTCGTAGAGGCTGCATAGTTCCAGACTTTCCATCTCTTCCCATATCTTTTCGCCGAGCATGATGGTGACTGCGGCTTCAGGGAAACGGTTGGAGTCGGATTCCTCGGCAGACGGCTCGTCGAAAAGCGACATCGGAGCCTCTTCCTTCTTTTCCGGAAGACTGTCTTCCAGATTGATGTCAAGATATGTACGGGCTAGGATATCGATCTTGTGGCTCTTCTCCGGATTGACGAGATAGTGCATGAGTTCGATGTCCATGTATTTTCCTTCGAGGCTGATTCCGTTGTGCGAAAGTATGTTGCGCTGGAACTTCAGGTCATATCCATATTTTGTCACCTTCCGGTCTTCGATGATTGTTCTGAAATCATCCGCGGATCCTTCCGCGACCAAACATGAGGTGCCCTCAAGAACTCCTACAGTAACTTTGGATATGGCTGAGAAAATGCCCTGCTGCTCTCCTTCGGTGATGATGGCGCATCTTC
>JAFVHZ010000073.1 GCA_017474265.1 Bacteroidales bacterium
CATCACAACTGTATGTGTCTCCTGAACTTTTCGTATCAGTCACAGTAGCACCTCCCAGATGGTATCCATAAAAGTCATACACATAGCCTTCCGCATAATAATAAGGAACTTCAGCATCCTTATCGGCATAAACTTCCAATGAGGCCGACGTACCTGAAGCGGCAACTGCAGGATAGTCCACGATATTTCCCGGATCCGAGAAATCATACACACCACTTCCCACAACCGCATCGCGCTTCCTTTTCAGGCCGAAGACATTGACTTCACTGTCTTTCCACTTATCAACTGCAGCCTTGGCAACCACACTGAACGGAGATCCGGCACTAAGTTCAATAGCAGCCTCCGATTCATCATTCACATCATTTTCACGCAGTTCCCCTTTCTGACATCCTCCCAAAACAGTCAGGCATGATGTCAGAAGCAGGACAATCCATATTCTCTTCATAATTACAGATTCACTAAATTGAAAGTACGTTCAATACGTTGATGAGTTCGCGGTCGATAGGCTTGTCGATGCGGATGGCCTTGTTGAACGGAACGTATACGATCTGGTCATTCTTGACTCCGATCATCACGTTTCTCTGACCGTCCTTGAGAGCCTCGATAGCGGCTACGCCCATACGGCTTGCAAGAATGCGGTCATTCGCCGTAGGTACACCTCCGCGCTGAAGATGTCCGAGGATGGTGACACGGGCCTCGAATTCAGGATACTCATGCACAAGGCGGTCTGCATAATACTGTGCTCCGCCGGTACCGTCCTTCTTGCTCTCGGAAACAAGGACGATTGAACTGTTCTTGCTCTTGCGGACACCGCGGCCGATGAAGGTGGCCAACTGGTCCACATCAGTCTGGTCCTCAGGGATGATGGCCGCCTCGGCGCCTGTAGCGATGGCTGCATTCTGGGCGAGAAAACCGGCGTCACGGCCCATCACCTCAACGAAGAATATCCTGTTATGCGAATTCGCGGTATCGCGTATCTTGTCGACACAGTCCATGATGGTGTTGAGCGCAGTATCGTAGCCGATGGTGGTATCTGTCCCATAGAGGTCGTTGTCAATTGTTCCCGGAAGTCCCACACATGGGATGTCATACTCTGCCGCAATCACCTGAGCACCGGCAAGAGATCCGTTTCCTCCTATCACTACCAGGGCATCGATGCCGTTGGCCTTGATGTTCTCGAATGCCTTTGCACGTCCCTCCTCATTCATGAAGCCTTTGCTTCGTGCTGTCCTGAGGATGGTACCACCACGGTTGATGGTACCGCTGACACTCTCCGATGTGAAGTCCTTTATCTCGTTGTTGATGAGGCCTTCCCAGCCCCTGTATATTCCTTTGACTTTCCATCCGTTGTAGATGGCGGCCCTTGTGACTGCTCTGATGGCCGCATTCATTCCCGGCGCATCACCTCCTGAGGTGAGGACGCCTATTGTAGATATCTTTGCCATATCGATTCATTTTATATTCATGCAAATCTACAAAAAATCATGCAACTATATCGCACTTTTTTTTGTTTCAAGAGGATTTTGTATTTTTGCGGGTCGTATGAAGATAGGAAACATAGATCTTGGGGAAAAGCCGCTTCTGCTGGCACCGATGGAGGATGTGACTGACGCATCCTTCAGGTTCATATGCAAGGAGTTCGGCGCCGATATGATGTATACCGAATTCATCTCGTCCGACGGACTCATACGCGATGCCCGCAAGTCGCTCGAGAAACTTGTGACCTATGACTATGAAGCCCCTATCGGCATTCAGATCTACGGAAACATTCCGGAGGCCATGGTAGATGCTGCAGTGATGGCGGAAAAGGCCGCTGAGATTGCTGGAGGACATGGCGCCGACCTTGTGGACATCAATTTCGGATGTCCGGTCAACAAGATCGCACGCCGTGGAGCAGGCTCCGGCATGATGCGTGAGCCAGACAAGATGGTGGAGATCACAAGGCAGGTGGTCGAGGCGGTGAAACTGCCGGTGACCGTAAAGACCCGTCTGGGATGGGACGAAGACTCGAAGATAATCGTCGAACTCGCAGAAAGGCTCCAGGATGTGGGCATCCAGGCTCTTACCATACATGGCCGCACACGTTGCCAGATGTATACAGGAGAGGCGGACTGGACCCTCATAGGAAAAGTGAAGGAGAATCCGCGCATGCACATACCTATCATCGGAAACGGCGACATCAACTCGCCGCAGAAGGCCGCTGATGCATTCGCACGATACGGAGTGGACGGAATCATGATAGGACGTGCGACATACGGACACCCCTGGATATTCCGCGAGATCAGACACTATCTTCAGACGGGAGAAATCCTCCCGCAGATGAGTGTGACAGACAGGGTCGCTTTGGCCAAGAGGCATCTTGCCAAATCTCTGGAGATCAAGGGGGACCGCGTGGGAATCCTTGAGATGCGCCGTCACCTTTCATGCTATTTCAAGGGACTGCCTGACTTCAAGGAAACCCGCCTGAAACTTGTAACAATAAATGACCCTGACGAACTTTTCGGGACTCTGGACTACATCGCCTCACGATGGGGGTCAGATGAGGCTCCTACGGCCGGGAATGTATATGGAATATGATTATGATTGACAAGATACTGCTCTTTCCTTACTGGCTGACTCTGAAGGTCAGACATTTCATGTATGACCATGGCATGCGCAAGGTGCATGTCCCTGATGTTCCGACCATCTGCGTAGGCAACATAACTGTAGGAGGAACCGGAAAGACTCCGCATACGGAGATGCTCATCCGCACCCTGGCCCATGACGTGGACCGGGGCGCAAAGAACATCGCAGTACTCTCGAGGGGATACAAGCGCAAGACCCGTGGCTTCCAGCAGGTGGTGGCCGATGGAACCGCAAAGGAATACGGAGACGAGCCTCTTCAGATAAAGAGGAAATTCCCTTTCATCACTGTTGCGGTGGACAAGTCACGCCGCGAGGGATGTGACTTTCTTGCCGATCCGGAGAAGGTCATGACATCCAAGAAAGCCCGCAAGTGCAGGCACAAGGAATTTCCGAAGGCAGACCTGGTCATAC
>JAFVHZ010000074.1 GCA_017474265.1 Bacteroidales bacterium
AAATCGTTATGTCGATTGCAAATTTATGTAAAAAAATGTTAGTTCCAAATAAAACGGCTTAAAAATTTGTGAAGAATTATTTCAGGAGGTGAGGTCTGAGAAGCCTTGTCCTTTTTATTGCCTGTTCGTCCTGCCATTCCCTGATGAGTTTCGGATTTCCGCTCAAAAGAACCTCAGGGACCTTCCAGCCGTTGAATTCTGCCGGTCTTGTGTAGATAGGAGGGGAGACCAGGCCGTCCTGGAAACTGTCGCTCAGGGCTGAGGTCTCGTCACTGATCGCTCCCGGGATGAGTCGGATGATGGAGTCTGCGAGTATGGCTGCAGGGAGTTCGCCGCCGCTGAGTACATAGTCTCCGCATGAGATCTCTCTGGTGATGAGGTGCTCACGGATACGGTGGTCGATGCCTTTGTAGTGCCCGCAGAGGATGATGATGTTTTCCTTGAGGGACAGTTCGTTTGATATGTTCTGGTTGAGGATCTCGCCGTCGGGGGACATGTAGATGATTTCGTCATAGTCGCGCTCGGCCTTGAGTTCCTGGATCATGTTGTATACAGGCTCCAGCATGAGCACCATTCCGGCGTCGCCCCCGTAACTGTAGTCATCCACCTGCTGGCGTGGTCCTTTGCCGTATTTGCGAAGGTTGTGGACGTGTATTTCCACAAGTCCTTTCGAGATGGCACGGCCGACGATAGAGTGACTCAACGGGCTTTCCAGAAGTTCCGGTACTACGGTAAGTATGTCTATTCTCATGATAATTGTGTTCAAATGTGTTTTCGGTCTGCAAAAATAACATTTTGATGCGAGTTTTACTAAAATTTATGGTATATTTGCAGTTTGTAAAATAATATGAACCAATAACTCCATTATTATGAGTGAAGTGATTATCCCTGATGTCGATCTGACATCAGATGTACCGGAGAGTGTTGAGAGCGTTATCGAGGAGGTCGCAGTACCTGCTGTCAATTACTCAGAAAAGAACCTCGCTGAACTTGTCAGACTTTTTGAGGAACTTGTACAGAATGAGGAAAGGATGAAGATGTCGAAAGAGGCTGAGGCCATCAAGTCCGCATTCTACAAGCGTCTGCAGAAGGAGAAGGCGGATGCCGGTCTTCTAGTCCAGGAAGTGGCTGAAGAAGCCGTTGAAGATGCTGCAGAAGAAGTCGTGACAGAAGAAAATGCAGACGTCGTAAGTGAGAATCCGTTTGCAGAGATCGAAAGAGGCTTCAAGGAAATCTATAACAGATACAGAAAGGAGCGTGCGGAGTACAACCGCGAACTCGAGAAGGAGCGTGAGCAGAACCTCGCGTTGAAGGAGGCCGTTATCGCTGACCTCAAGGCTCTTCTTGAGAAGCAGGAGGATGTCAATGAGACATTCCCTCAGTTCCGTGAGATCCAGAACAGGTGGAGGAACATCGGACCAGTGCCTGCCCAGAGTTACAGGAACCTCAATGAGACATATCAACTCTATGTTGAGCAGTTCTACGATATGGTCAAGATCAACCGCGAACTCCGTGACCTTGACTTCAAGAAGAATCTGGAGGCAAAGGAGGAGTTCTGTGCACTTGCCGAGAAACTGGCGGAGAATCCTAATGTGATCGAGGCTTTCCGCGAACTGCAGAAACTCCATGAGCAGTGGAAGGAGTTCGGGCCTGTCGCCAAGGAGTTCCGTGAGCAGATCTGGGACAGATTCAAGGCTGCTACAGCAGTGATCAACAAGAAGTATCAGGCCTTCTTTGAAGGACAGAAGGAGCAGCAGGCTGAGAATCTTGCCAAGAAGACTGTCCTTTGCGAAAAGGTAGAGGAAATAGCAGAGCGCGAAGTTTCCAACTCAAACGAGTGGAATGCCTTCTCCAAGGAGATCGAGGATATCCAGAAGGAGTGGAAGACCATCGGATTTGCATCAAGAAAGGAGAATCAGAAGATATATGACCGTTTCCGTGCTGCTTGTGACAAGTTCTACGGCCGCAAACGTGAGTTCTACAATGAATACAAGGACAGCATAAACTCCAACCTTGAGAAGAAGATTTCTCTCTGCGAGGCTGCTGAAGCCCTGAAGTCAAGCACTGAGTGGAAGAAGGCTACCGATCAGTTCATAAGTCTCCAGAAGCAGTGGAAGGAGATCGGTGCGGTGCCACGCAAGAAGTCGGATCAGTTGTGGAAGAGGTTCCGTGCTGCTTGTGACGAGTTCTTTGCAGAGCGTGACAAGAATGCGAAGCCGGAGAATGATTTCTATGGCAACCTCAAGGCAAAGCAGCGTCTGATCGAAGAGATAAAGGCATACGAACTCAAGGGAGATGATTCTGATTTTGCTGCAATGCAGGACTTCCAGAAGAGATG
>JAFVHZ010000075.1 GCA_017474265.1 Bacteroidales bacterium
GGAGACATGTCACCTGCAACCATGATGGCGTCGAATGCCTGGATCATACCGATAACTGTTCCCAAGAATCCGAGTGAAGGTGCGATAGCGATGAAGAGAGAGATCCATGAGAGGTTCTGCTCCATCTTGCTTGCCTCTACTCCACCATAAGAAACGACTGATTTCTCTACTTCCTCAAGGCTCTGGCCGTCAGCAAGACGAAGGAATGCCTGAGTGAAGATTGATGCGATAGGACCACGGGTGTTGCGGCATACATCAGTAGCAGCGGCTACGCCACCGTTTGCAAGGGCATCCTCAATCTTAGTAAGAAGTTTCTTGGTGTTGGTCTTAGAGAATCCGAGGTAAAGGATACGCTCGATACAGAGAGCGAGACCGAGGATAAGGCAGGCGATAACGAGAGCCATGAAGCCGGCACCACCTTCAATGAACTTGGTCTTGAGGGCCTGATGCATAGGCACTTCCTCTGGTGCGTCAAGGTTCTCAGCAGGAGCAGCCACTTCCTCAGTTGCTGTCGGTTCAGCAGCCTGCTCGTCCTGAGCCACTGCGTTCTGTGCAGAAAAGGCCATAACGCCCATTACTGCCAAAAACATGAAAATTTTTTTCATAATTGTTTTTGTGTGTTTAATTAATTAAAGTATTGATTTGTTATTAGTTAATAATTCCAATCATGGTGTGGATACTATACACCACCCCCAAAATCCTGCGCAATTTAGCAATTTATTTCCAAACGGCAATAATTATTTTGATATTTCACCACGCAAATCCATTTCAAGGCAGGTTTTCACCGTGTCGTTGGAATCGAATGTGCCTAGAAGGTAGAAAAGTTTGGCCAGAGCGGCCTCTGTAGTGCAGTCGTAACCGTTCACGACACCTGCTGACTTAAGGCTTTTACCGGTAGCATATATGTCCATGTTGACGCTTCCGGC
Source organism: Bacteroidales bacterium (assembly GCA_017474265.1). GTDB lineage: Bacteria > Bacteroidota > Bacteroidia > Bacteroidales > UBA932 > Cryptobacteroides. The sequence goes on from JAFVHZ010000075.1 coordinate 927, forward strand.
CGTGCATTGTGTGACATTGAGGATTATTTTTCCTGCTTCGGATGCTTCGCGTACTATTGATATGAACCATTCCTTGGATGGGGCATTCCCTGCTCCGTATGTTTCCATTATGACTGCCCTGGTCTCCGGACCGCAGAGGATGTTCCGGACTACCTGTGGCGTGATTCCGGGGTGGATCTTCAGGATTGAGACTCTTGTGTCAAGGGTCTTGTGGAATGTCGGCTGCACATTCCATGAGTCAGGCTTTCGTATGAGCGATGTGTTGTATCTGATGTTTATCCCTGCTTCGGCCAGAGGCGGGCAGTTTTCCGACCTGAAGGCCCTGAAGTGGTCTGAATTTACCTTTCTGCTCCTGTTGCCTCTTATGAGTACGTTGTCGAAGCAGATGCATACTTCCGGGACGAGCGCATGGCCGTCATCGTCTTTTGCCGCTGCTATTTCCACCGACGATATCAGGTTTTCCTTCCCGTCTGTCCTCGGTGTTCCGATAGGGAGTTGGCTTCCGGTAAATATCACAGGCTTGGTGAGCCCTTCAAGCATGAAACTCAGAACCGATGCCGAATAGGCCATTGTGTCTGTCCCGTGGAGAATGACGAAGCCGTCGTACATGTCGTATTTTTCTTCGATGAGCCCGGTGAGTGATACCCATAGCGAAGGCTCCACGTCTGATGAGTCTATCAGGGGGGCGAAGGTGTAAGAGTCTATCCTGTATGCGTATTTTGCAAGTTCGGGAACTTCTGCAAGAATCTGGCTGAAATCGAATGGCGTGAGGGCCTCAAGAACCGGGTCGATCTTCATTCCGATGGTTCCTCCGGTGTATATCAGAAGGATGGATGACCTTCTTCCATTGTTTTCGTTTGGTCTCATATTCCGAACAGTTTTATTGCATTTGATGTTGTGGTGCATGCGATTTCTTTGACGCTATGGCCGGTCAGTTCCGAAAGTTTTGCCGCTATATGCGGTATGTATGCGCTTTCATTGCGTTTTCCTCTGAATGGCACAGGTGTCAGATACGGACAGTCTGTCTCAAGCAGAATCCTTTCCGGCGGGATCCTTCTTACGGTGTCCGCTATTCCTGCTTTCTTATAGGTGAGCACCCCTCCTATGCCTATGTACCAGTCTCCGAGCCTCTGCAGTTCGCTGAAGGTCTCGGCACTGCCGCTGAATGCATGGAAGACACCTCGCATCCTGAGATGGCGGCATTCTTTCAATACGTTGATTATCAGTTCTGTGGATTCCCTGGAATGAATTATGACCGGCAGGTCCAGTTTGTCTGCGAGTTCCAGTTGGATGCGGAGGGCCTCCTGCTGCTCCTTTATGAATTCACGGGACCAGTAGCAGTCCATCCCGATTTCTCCTATGGCCCAGATCCGACGGTCAAGATGCGATTCGAGTTTCAGCATTTCTGTTTCCCATCCTGCGTCTATCGATGTCGGGTGAAGACCCAGACATGGGAATACTCTTCCCGGATGTCTGGCGGCGAGGGAGAACATGCCGTCACGGGTCTGCGAGTCTATGTCAGGCAGAACCATCTTCGTGACTCCTGCTTCCACGGCCCTTTCTACGGCCAGGTCTTCCTCGGATGCGAAGGCTTCGTCGTAAAGGTGGGCATGGGTGTCTATGAATTCCATTCTTTTCTAAAATTTGCGTATCAGGCAAATTTAGTCAAATAATTTGGATTTCCTTATGTTTATGGAGCATCTGCGGAGAATATCCACGCTTATCATGCCGTCGGATTCCAGAAGACTTGCAAGACCGGATACCGTGCCGTATTCCATGCCGGAGGCAAGCGCAATATCTTCCACACTGATTCCTCGCTCTTTCCTTATGATGTCAAGAATCCTTGCCATTGCGTCTATCTTGTCCTTTGATAGGGTGTTACCATATGTTCTGTCCAGAATCTCAATGTCCGGAATACGGGCTTTCCCCCTTTGGGAGTCCAGTCCGATGCTTTTCATCAGACTTCCGGCATCTGTTATGGCTTCTGCAATCTTTTCCCTTATGAGCAGGTTGCATCCTTGTGAACGTGTGTCGTCCGCCCTGCCAGGGAGCGCATATACGTCCCTGCTGTATGAAAATGCGAGGCGTGAGGTCATCATTCCTCCGCCCTTTATTTTGGATTCTATGAGTACCAGAGCCTCACATAGTCCTGCAATGATCCTGTTGCGCCTTAGGAAGTGGACAGGGAGCGGTGCCGTGCCTGGAGGGTAGTCGGTGACAAGGCCGCATCCCGGGGTGTGTGCCATCCTTTCCGCAATGCCCCGATGGCGGTAGGGATAGACGGTTTCGGGCCCTGTGGCCATCACTCCGATGGTAGGAAGACCGGCTTCCATCGCCGCGACATGAGCGCATATGTCAGTTCCGAGTGCGAGTCCGCTTATTATCGCCGGCTTCTGTCTCGAGCCTCCCATCTCCAGAACGATTCTTCTGCACCATTCCCTGCCATATGGCGATATGTCACGTGTCCCGACTACTGCTATGCTCCTGCTGTATGAAAACAGTTCTTCCGGTGGGGTGGTGCTTCTCAGGTACAGCCCCATGGGGGCGTCTTCGCATTCTTTCAGAAGGCTCGGATACGATGGGTCTCCGTATCCTATGAACATGATTCCCTGCCGGGACAGTTCTTCTATTTCATGTAAGGCGTCTTCCAGAGTCTTTTCAGTGACCAGGCCTTTGTATCTGGAGTATGGTCCGAGGACTGCTTCCACCTCTTTTGATCCGCTCACGAAGACATCTGCGGCGCTGCCGAAATGTTCCATGAGTGCGTGTGCTGTTCTCGGTTCAAAGCCGAAGATCCTGTTCAGGGCACACTGTCCTGCTTTCTCTTTCATGTCTTTCATGCCGCTAAAGTAAATGAAAAACGGCCTCCATGAAAGCATGGAAGCCGTTTTTGTCAGGCTGACAAGAAAAGTTTTTCCGTTTTTTAGTCAAATGTCACTTTTCTTATCATGATTTCCGTTTCTGTGTACTGAATTTTATCAGATGATGAGAAGTGCATCTCCGTAAGGTCCGAACTTGTAGTCCATTTCGAGCGCTGTCCTGTATGCCTTCATGACATTTTCGTATCCTCCGAAGGCTGCCACTGACATGAGCATGGTGGAACCAGGACGGTGGAAATTGGATACGATGGCGTCTGGAACGGCGAACCTGTGAGGCGGGAAGATGAACTTGTTTGTCCATCCGTCGTATGGATTCACTTCGTCGTTTGTCGTGACATATGTCTCAAGGCCTCTGATGACGGTGATGCCGACGGCAAGTACCTTGTGGCCGGCCTTGCGTGTGCTGTTGATCAGTTCCGCAGTCTCCTCGGTGATGATGAGCCTTTCGGAGTCCATCTTGTGCTTCGAAAGGTCTTCCACGTCTACTTCGCGGAAGTGTCCGATACCCATGTGGAGGGTGATGAAGGCTTTGTTGATGTCCTTGAGGATCATTCTGTTGAACAGTTCCCTGCTGAAGTGGAGACCTGCTGCCGGTGCAGAAACCGCGCCTTCATGCTTTGCGAATATGGTTTGGAAGTTCTCTGCATCCTCAGGAGTGACCTCCTTCTTTACCCAATCGGGAACCGGAGTCTGTCCAAGGCCGAAGAGAGTCTCCTTGAAATCTTCATAACTTCCGTCATAAAGGAATCTCAGGGTGCGTCCTCTTGAGGTGGTGTTGTCGATTACTTCCGCCACGAGGCTCTCATCCTCGCCGAAATACAGTTTGTTTCCTATCCTGATCTTTCTTGCAGGGTCAACGATCACATCCCAGAGGCGCTGCTCGCGGTTGAGTTCTCTGAGAAGGAATACCTCGATGTCTGCTCCGGTCTTTTCCTTGTTTCCGTATAGTCTTGCAGGGAATACCTTGGTGTCATTGAGGACGAATGTGTCGCCTTTTCCGAAATAATCGATGATGTTCTTGAAAAGTTTGTGCTCTATTTCTCCGGTCTTTCTGTCAAGGACCATGAGTTTGCACTCGTCACGCCATCTCGGCGGCTCCTGCGCTATCTTGTCGGCCGGAAGATTGAACTGGAATTGTGAAAGTTTCATATCTTTGTTTGAAATTACTGCAAAATACACTACATTATACGAAATTTTGCAGATTTTGTTTCATCTTCTATGAAAAATTCAGTGGATTTTTATATCCTTGCTTCTCTGAAGACTTCAGCAATAGACGGATAGGTGTTCAGCAGGAATGGCGGAAGACTGGATTTTGCAACCCAGGCGGCCTTTGTGATGTCTTCTTCTTTCTGTGGTGTCAGGTCTGTCGGATCTGTGTACAGCATGTCATACCACCAGGTGTGCTTGAGATGCCAGATTCCGTCCCGGCGGTAACAGTGGTCTGTGATGCATATCAGTTCTCTGACCTCAAGGTCATTGATGCCTGTCTCTTCCTGTACTTCGCGCAAGGCGGTCACCCGTATGTCTTCACCGGGATCCTGATGCCCCTTCGGAAGGTCCCAGAGGCCGTTTCTGCTGATAAGGAGAAAATCTCCGCGTCTGTTTGAGACCAGGCCTCCTCCTGCATTCACTTCCTTGAACTCTTCGCAGATGCGTCGGTATGTTCCTTCTACGTCGGTTGTCGGGATGCATGTCCTGTGCAAGGTGTCCGACGCCTCCACCATTTCTACAAGTGCATGGATGCTCAGATCCTCTCCCGGACTGAATCTGATGACATTCGGGTCAGATAGTGCGGGATCGTCCGGACTGCATATGATGATGCAGCGCTTTTCGAAGTATATTTTGTGCATTTGACCTATAATTTTATTATATTTGCACGATGTGTGCAGCAGGGATATGCAATCCTTGTGCAAATATATAGAAAACAATCAAAACAAACATAAATATGGAATCAGTTGAGAAGGCAGTTGCCAAGTCGCTCATGGATATCAAGGCTGTCATGTTGAGGCCTGAGAATCCTTTCACCTGGGCTTCAGGATGGAAATCACCGATATATTGCGACAACAGAAGAATCCTTTCCTATCCGGAAATCAGAGAGAAAGTGGCTATGTGGATGGCGGACATCATAAGAAAACAGTATCCTGATGTGGAAGTCATCGCCGGTGTTGCTACAGGTGCGATCGCTCACGGTTATCTGGTTGCAGACAGATTGGGAAAGCCGTTCTGTTATGTAAGGCCGAAGCCGAAGGATCATGGAACCGGTTCGCAGATTGAGGGAATACTTGAGTCAGGCGCCAAGGTCGTGATTGTAGAGGATCTCATTTCTACGGGAATGAGCAGCCTCGGGGCAAAGAATGCCCTGGTAAATGCAGGTGCTGATGTGATGGGTATGGTTGCGATATTCTCTTATGGCTTCAATACTGCCCGTAAGGCTTTCGAGGATGCGAATGTGGAACTTACTACCCTTTCCAACTATGATGCCCTCATCGATGTTGCCCATGAGACAGGCTATATAGGAGAAGAATATATCGAGGTGCTGAAAGAATGGAGATTTTCTCCTTCCACCTGGGGCAAGAAAGAGTAGTCATGGCTGAATTCAAGAGCAAGAGGGCGACTGTGTCCAAGGCGCCGTATGAGTTGTATATGGCCTTCGTGGACATGAGGAATTTCGTGCAGTTTCTGCCGGAAGAGAAGAAGGCTGACGTCACTGCCGATTTTGACAGCATACATGCGATGGTGCAGGGTTTCAATATCGGAGTGAAGGTGTTGCAGAGGACTCCGTATTCAAGGATCGAGTTTGCAGATGACGGTGCGCCGTTCCAGTTCAGGATGAACATGCACTTCGATCCTGCAAGTGATCCTTACAAGACGGATTTCCAGATTGTGCTGGACGCGGATCTGAATTTCATGATGAAGACACTTCTCGGTGGAAAACTCAAGGAGGCTTTGGACAAGGTGGTGGATGGTCTTGTGGCAATGTCTGAAGGACGTATGCCGGAAGGCGTGGATCCGTCGATGTATCCGGAGGGTTTCGATCCGTCGAAATTCCATGCATGATGATAAATGATGCATTCAGAAGTTATCTCGAAGAGGCGATAGGGAGCGAAAATGCCCTTGTCGCTTTTTCTGCATTTGATGAACCTGCATCGGTGTCGGTAAGAATCAACCCGTTCAAGCCCTGCCATATGTCTGAAGGCAGGGAAGTGGAGTGGAGCAGGCACGGACGCATCTTGAGCGAGCGTCCGAAGTTCACATTGGATCCCCGTCTGCATGGCGGTGCATATTATGTCCAGGACTCTTCGTCCATGTTCGTGGGGCATGTGTTCAGAAGATGCCTGGAAAGCATGTCGGGGAGACAGGCAGGACCGGTCCGTGTCCTTGACCTGTGTGCTGCGCCCGGCGGAAAGTCGACTGATCTGGCTTCTTCATTGCGTGAGGCCTTCGGTGACGACTTCATTCTTGTCTCCAATGAGGTGATGAAGCAGAGGGCTGGCGTTCTTGCAGATAATATGGCCATTTGGGGCGATCCGAATGTCGTCGTGACCTCGGATGATCCGCGTGCCTTCGCTCCGTTGTACGGATTCTTTGACATCATCGTAGCGGATGTCCCATGTTCCGGTGAGGGGATGTTCCGTAAGGATGAGGAGGCGAGGAACCAATGGTCTGAGGATAATGTGGCTCTGTGTGAGGCCCGTCAGCGCAGGATAATTGCGGATGTATGGCCTTCTTTGCGCGATGGCGGCATGCTGGTGTATTCCACATGCACCTTCAACAGAAAGGAGAATGACGGCAATGTGTCCTGGATTGCTGAAAACATGGGTGCTGTGCCCGTTTCCCGCGATGTGTGCCCGGAGGATGTCCGCGGTGTCATAAGGACAGAGATGGGTTTCAGCCTAGTGCCCGGACATGTGGAAGGGGAAGGACAGTACTGTGCCGTGCTCCGGAAGTCCGGCGATGCTGTAGCGGATTACGTTCCATCGTCTGTACCGGTCAGAAAGGAAAGAGGGAAACCGCGCCCGTCAGTACAGTTGCCGGAATCCTTGAAGGACTTGTTTACGGTGCCTGTAGTGTTGAAGCAGAAAGGGGAGACCGTGGTCGCAGTGCCTGCGTCACGGATGCAGGATGTGACGTTTCTTGAAGAGCGTCTGCATGTGCTCGCTTCAGGATGTGCTGTCGGAGTCATGAAGGGGCAGACCCTTGTCCCTGATGCCGATCTGGCACTTTCAATGATGCTCGCTCCGGATGCCTTCCCTTCCGTGGAAACTGACCTGCAGACAGCCCTTGCCTTCCTGCATAAGGATGCCGTTGTGCTTCCTGATGCCCCTAGAGGCTATGTGGTGATAAGATATGACGGACTTGCTCTGGGATTTGTGAAGAATCTGGGAAACAGGTGCAACAATCTTCATCCGCAGAGTCGCCGTATAAGAATGGATATTAAACAATAGAATCAGATGAAGAAGATATCGCTGATCATTTCAGCATTGTTCATTGTATTTGCCGCGTCTGCACAGTCTGACAGGTATGAACAGAGATATGACCTTCTGGTCTCTCAGTTCGGCCCAGCCGGTGTCGGCGTCGAGACAGTGCTGAACAATTGGGAAAAGGTGGACTCGACCAATGCAAAGATGCTGCTGGGACGTTTCCATTATTGGTTTGAAAAGTCAAGGAGCGCCCAGGTGGAACCGCGGCCTTCCAAGAAGTATCTCGGCATGGAACCGATGCTAACACTCAAGGACAGTACCGGAAACGACATTCACTACTATCAGATATATACCTACGATGACATTCTCTATGGAGAGGCCATCAAGGCTGTTGACAAAGCCATAGCGATCTGGCCGGATCGTCTTGACTTCCGTTTTGTAAAGGCAAATGCCTATATCGCGTATGAACAGGAAAGCCCGGACATGGCTTTGGCCAGCCTTCTGTCGCTGATCGATGAGAATTCCAGTCGCATATCTCCGTGGGTGTACGATACGGAAGAAGCCGACAAGGCTTTTTTTGAAGATGCCATGCAGGAGTATTGCTACAGTTTCTATGCTCTGGGTACGCAGGCGGCATATGAGGCTTTCCTTACTCTCTCTACAAGGTTGTCCCAGGTCTTTCCTGCCAATTATGGTTTCATTAATAACATAGGATCGTACTATATGGTGGCCAAGGAGGATTACAAGACCGCCTGCAGATATTACAATAAGGTGCTCAAGGCGGAACCTGACAATTATATTGCCATCAGGAACGGTATCCTGGCATCGCGCAAGGTCAGGAATGTGAAGCAGGAGAAGAAATATCTGGAGATGATGGTCAAGCATGGCCCGGAGAAGGAAAGCATGCAGGCTCAGAGCAGACTTAAGGCCTTAGGCGGCAAGTGATGGATGCCTCTATATTCATAGCAGGAAGACTTCGTTTCAAGGGGAAGATCGCGATGATGTGCATAGCGGTCAGTTTTCTCGTCATGATCATTGCCGTATCAGTGTCATCAGGATACAGGCATGAGATACGTTCTGCACTTTCTTCCCTGTCAGGTGATGTGATGATTGCAAGACCTGATCAGAACATATTCAATGAGGAGGCTCCTATCGAGGCTTCGCCGGCCTATCTCCCGTTCCTGCATGATGTGCATGGGGTCAGGACGATTGCACCTGCGGTGTATCGGAGCGGTATAGTAAGACATGACGGAAATATGTACGGGGTGGTCCTGAAAGGACTTCCTGACGGTGTCGTTCGGGCTGACAGTGTGGAACTGGGAGTCTCCATCCCTTCACGCCTTGCAGAGATGACAGGTCTGAAGGAAGGAGACCGCATGCTCACATATTTCATTGGGGCGAAGACCAAGGTGCGTCAGTTTACGGTAGCCTCAGTATATGAAACACTTGCAGCGACAGATGACAAGCATCTGGTCTATGCGTCCAATGCTGACCTTCAGCGTCTTAACGGATGGACGGAAGATCAGGTCTCTGCCATAGAGATTGTTCTTGACCGGGATTCGGCATCGGAGGATGATGTCCGAAGGGCTGCAGAAGAAGCCGGTATGCTGATATATGCCTTTTCGGCGGAGGATGAAGAGTCTGTTGCCGCTGTGTCCGCTGTTTCCAGATATCCTCAACTTTTCAGTTGGCTGGACCTGATAGATTTCAATGTCTTCTTCATACTTCTGCTGATGACGATAGTTGCAGGATTCAACATGATATCCGGACTCCTCATCATGCTTTTTGAGCATATATCCACCATAGGCCTCCTGAAGTCCTTGGGAATGACGGACCGTTCCATTGCAAGGGTCTTCCTCTCGGCTTCAGCCCTGCTTGTAGCCAAAGGCATGCTTATGGGCAATGCCCTGGCTCTCCTGTTCTGTCTGGTACAGGACAAGACCCACCTTCTCAAACTCGATCCGGTGAACTACTATGTGTCATTTGTGCCTGTGCATGTGGATCTGGGATATGTTCTTGCAGCAGATGTGGCGTCTTTTTGTGCCATAATGCTGCTGCTGCTCATTCCGTGCCTCTTCATTTCGAAGGTGGATCCGGCAGATACCGTGCGGATGAAATGATGCTAGGCTTCAGGACAGATGGTGCATATGGCTTCATAGATGGCCATGATGCTGTCTATATATGCAATGGTCTCATGACCCTGAAATTTGCCTAGTCTGACTGATTCTTCTTCGAGGATGGAGTCTTCCCTCATCAAAGGTATTATCCTGACTATTTCATCCCACCTGTTGTTGTCCACCTCCATTGACGCAGCAAAGTTTCTGCAGTCTGCTATCCTGCCTTCTCCGGCATTATACGCTGCCAAGGTGAACTTTATCAGTTCGGTCTGATCGAGTCCGGATCTGTTGAGCATGTTCTGGAGTCTTTTGAGGTGGCTGGTACCGGCCTTGAGATTCTTTGCCGGGTCCAGAAGGTCGTCTATTCCGTAATATTCTGCAGTGCTCGGCATTACCTGCATGAGTCCCCGGGCACCACGGCGTGACTTTGAGTTGATCGAGAATTTCGATTCCTGGTATACGACTGCTGCAAGCATCCTCCAGTCCCACCCCAAAGTGGCCGCATGCTCCTTTATGATATCGTCATATGGACTGACTGTGTTGGTCCTGACTCCTCTTTCCGCTCTCCTGATAGGGTTGAATGCCCCTGAATATCTTCTGGTAATCTCCTGGAATTCATCTGATTCCGTTATGTGGCTGATCCAGATGTTTATCTGTCTCAATTCATCTTCCTTATCTTCGGATACGGCCCATGCAGAACATGAATTCATCATTCTGGAAATTTCGATTCCAGCAGATGATGATATGTCCTCAGAATGTTTTATGACTATGTCCACCTTTCCGTTTCTCAGCGAGTCAAGGTAGTTCTTTCCTTTTTCTGCCGCAACTATGTTGATGCTGCATCTGTTGTCCTGAGCGAATCTGTTCAGGAGTTCATAGTTGAGGCCGGTCTCGAGACCGTGACCTCCGTACATATCGTCTCCGAGATCGATCACACATGTTATGTCCTTTCCTGCAAATGCGTCTGTGCTGTGTGCTCCGTTGAGTTTTCTTCCATTTTCACACAATGGGGTGATGCAGATCACCATGAATGTAATAAGGACATTTCTTAATCTTCTTTCTGCTTTTTCAGTTATCTTCATCTTGAATCATTTTCAGCGCTCTATCGTCTGGCGGACTGCAGTCCTCCTCCTGACGGCATTCTTCCACCGGCAGAGCCGGCGCCGCTTCTTCCGCCTCCCGCGGTCGAAGTGCCTGATGCGCTGGTTGAACCTTTACCCGGACGAACCCAGAATGGCCATGTGATACCGAATTTGATCGCTCTTTGAGGGCCTATGTAGCCTGCTGCACTGAAATAGTCCGCAGACTTGTTCGGCCAACCCATGTTGGCATTGATGTACTTGATGAATATGCTCGCCTTCTTCCACTGGATGTTGACGAATGCATCAATGTAAGGGCAGTTTCCGTATTCTCGTACATTCTGGTTATGGAACACACCTAAAACCGGGTTGTATGCGGGCGCATACCATTTTGTATTGTATGTTCCGTCAGCACCGATCTGCATCTGCATGGCGCCTTTCACGACATCGAACTGCAGATAGTACCTGAAATGAAGGGCCACGAGAGGCAGCGGCAACACATCCTGGGCGGATGACAGTTGAAGCATCGCCTGGTGGTCCAGGTGGAACTTCCATATCTGGAAATTCTTTTTGATTTTTGCGGTCATGACACTCATAGGGGCAGAGTTCTGACGGACTATGCCGGTGTTGTCATAATAAATGTTGTTGCTCAGCAAGGCATATCCGAACGAGGCAGCCATATCCCATCTTGGGATAGAGAGAGAGGCTTCCGCGCGGGTCGTAGAAATCTTGCCGAAGTCGTTGTCCCACTTGAAGTGGTTGGTGAACAGGTGCTGCTGATAGTAGTCAGGCTCCTTCAGGCTTGTCTCGAAGTGAAGGCCGAGGGACAGGGGACTCTTTCTGGCTCTTCTGAAAGGGTAGAAGTTCATCACTGCATTAGCCTCGATGCTGAAATCGTTGATCTCGTAACCGAGGAAATTGTATTTCCCTTTGGCGTTCCAGTGCAGATAGTCTCTGTACTGTCCGTTTGCACCGGCATAGAGATATACCGAATTCTGTACTACATTGTTGCTGCCTTCGATATAGTCGACAGGCCTGAAACTGTAGTAGTTCACAACTTTGTCACCGAGTCCCACGTCAAGTTTGGAGATGATGCCGTCATCCTTCCATGGCTGGAGCCTGATGAACACCTTGTTGTCGAATCTCATTACCCGGAGCGAGTCCATGCTCCTGACGGGGTTGATGTAGAAGCGGTCGTGGTAGAAATTGCGCGCATTCGTGTCTGCAGCGTTTTTGGAGATGTTGTCCGTGTAGGTCTTCCTGAACACGGAATATTCGCTGCTGTGACCGATGAAGGCAGTGGTGACATCTGTGTCTGTCACCTTCATTGTGTCTGCCTGAGCGGCTTCAGCCTCCATCTTTGCCTTTTCCGCCTCCATGATGGCTGCAATGGCGACGGAGTCTCCGCTAGCCATTATGCTGTCACGTACGAATTCCTCTCTTTTCCTCTCCTTGCGGCCCTTGAGGTCTGTGAGGAACGAGAACGGTATCCTGTAGGTCTGGTCGAGGAATATCGTATTCCTCTTCATTTCGTTGCCGGCGTCGCGCAGGTAGACATCGATCTCACGGGCGTCCACAGTCGTGTCTCGGATCCACATCTCGTCTATGATACCTCCGTTCTCGCTTCTGGCCACCTTGTTGTAGATGTAACCGGCATGCATCATGTACTTCTTTCCCAGATAGTTCGTATATGCGGCGAATGTCTTGTTTGCGGTATCCTCTCTCTTCAGCATACCGTTTCCGCCATATCTCTTGAACTCAAGGGTGAGGTTGAGTGCAGGAGTGATGTTCTGGGTGGTGAGTACCTTGATGTTGGCCTCCTCCTTTTCCTGATTCGCGAACAGAGTTCCGTAGTAAGCGAGTTCAGTGTAAGGCGTCTTGGTGTTATATTGTGGCAGTTCGTCAGGTGAATAACTCCAGATGCGGTATGGAGTGTAGAATATTGCATTTGCCTCATCCTTCCTTGCGAAGAAATCGTAAAGCTGGGTGGCTGATCCGCTGACTCCGAGCCATGTTGCGTTGATGTCTTCACGGAAGAAGTTGTAGTCGTAGAAGTTTGTGTTGTATGAGGTGTCGGCTGCCATATCCCTTACACCGTTCAGGTCCTGGAAATCAGGGTCCATCTTCCATGTGATGATCCTCTTGAAATGAAGGGAATCCGGAATGGCATATGTGTCGAGGACGCGCGGAATAGACTGGCGCACACTGTCCTTGTATGCCTTGATGCTGTCCTTTATCTCCATCTTGCGGTTTGCGGCGGCGATAAGGGCCGGCAGTTTCTGCTGGGCATCATATTTCTTCCGCTGTGATGGAATTGTTGTTTCCCCGCGACGGGAAAACTATGAACCGTGAGAAAATCACGGATTTTGTGCAGGATGCGGACATGATCCGAGCGGCGTTTTGGCAGGAATACGGGATTAACCTATACCGCGCCAAAC
>JAFVHZ010000076.1 GCA_017474265.1 Bacteroidales bacterium
GGGTGCTGACGGCGAGTTCGTTCTTTATGAGGATGCGAAGGACGGATACGCATATGAGGATGGCGGGTACACCACCATCAGGATGACCTGGAACGACAAGCGTCGCGAACTCACCATACATGACCGTCAGGGCAATTTCCCTGAGATGCTCAAGGACAGGGTGTTCAGAGTGATCCTTGTCGGGGAAGGCGCCGGACTCGGTCTTGACAATGAGTCTGCAGGAACCGAAGTGCGATACAATGGCTCCCGGATAAAGGTGACCCTATAATATGTCCCTGAAAATAGTGATAAGTGAATTGCAGTTGAAAAAATGAATAAGATTGGAAATTTGAGCGAAGCGAAAGTAAGTCCCCTTCCCGAGGAAGGGGATTTAGGGGAAGGGTAACGTGTAAGAATATTTTTCATATCATGCACGTCCCGGAAAATTGTGATAAGTTATTTGAAGTTGAATAAAGTGATAAGGTAAAAATATGAAAACGTTGTTATTGGTTATGGCTGCTGTTTTGTCATGCTCCGTAGCGATTGCGCGGCATGACGGAGCACTTCCTTCTGATGTCCTGAAGAAACTGGACACCTACAATGTCAGTTGGAATACGTTGAGTACTACCGGTTCACTTGAATCCATGCCTCTCGGCAACGGTGACATCACCGTCAATGCATGGGTCGAGCAGGGAGGTGACCTGATGCTCTATATAGGAAAATCCGATGCCTGGGCCGAGTCTACCAGACTCCTTAAGGTCGGCCGGGTACGTGTGAGTCTCAGTCCGAATCCTTTCGGGAATACGGATACATATGTTCAGACCCTGCGTCTTGCAGACGGCAGGATGAATGTGAGAGCATGCTCAAAATCAGTGAAATGCGATGTTGCGGTGTGGGTGGATGCAAACAGTCCTGTCGTGCATGTCGATGTGAGTGCGGACAGGAAGGTCTCTGTGACCTGCACTTCCGAACTCATGCGTAAGGGTTTCGTCCTCCCTCATGGAGGTCATCCTCTTGCTGACAGTTTCCGTGGAGTGGCCGGAAGTCCCGTGAAGCCTGCAGAAAGTGCCGATGTCGTACTGAGCGAAGGCAATGCGGTGGTGTGGGCCCACAGAAACGAGACTTCCCTCTATCCTCTGATCATGGAACGTCAGAATGCGGAGGAATTCGTTTCCAAGTATCCGGATCCGTATATGTACAGGACTTTCGGTGCCATGATGACAGGAACCGGGATGAAGGTTTCGGAAGACGGTCTTTCTCTTGTGAGTGAGGCTCCTGCAAAGACTGCGTCTGTTGATATAGTGGCATATACAGCCCAGACTCCTACGCTCGGACAATGGAAGAGTGAGGTTAAGGCGCTATCGGATAAAGCAGGGAAGACCGACAGAAAGTCTGCTGAGAAGGCCCATGTGCAGTGGTGGAGAGACTTCTGGAACAGGAGTTGGATCTTCATGACCGGAGATGAGGACGCACACAAGGCCACAGAAGGCTATCTTCTTCAACGCTATATGATGGCCTGCCAGAGCAGGGGAGCCTATCCTGTCAAGTTCAACGGCGGTACCCTTACCTTTGATTATAAAGGGAATGATGCGGATTTCCGCCGGTGGGGACCGGGTTACTGGCATCAGAACTGCCGCTTATATTACTGGCCGCTCGTGGTTTCAGGCGATTTCGACCTTCTCATGCCTTGGTTCGACATGTACATGGACATGATGCCTCTCCAGATGGATGTGACAAGAAAGTATTACGGCCATGGCGGTGCATTCTTCCCCGAGACCCTCAACTTCTTCGGAATGTTCATCCAGGACGACTGGGGATGGGACAACAAGGACGGTAAGGCCTCGCAGACAAGGTGGATCAGATATCATTATTCCGGGGCCCTCGAGATGCTCGCCCTGATGCTCGAATATTACGATTATACTGACGATCAGGCTTTTGTGAAGGATTATGTCGTTCCTTTTGCCACCCAGACCATCCGTTTCTTCAAGGAACACTGGCCTGTGATAGACAGAATGTTCAGTTTCATTCCGGCCAATTCCCTTGAGCAGTTCTGGGACTGCCTCAATCCTGTGGACTATATTGCAGGCTTGAAATATACTCTTGCCGGTCTTGCCCGGCTTCCTGAAGGTCTGGTGAGTGATGCTCTCAAGGCTGAATGGGAGGCCTGTGCGAAGGCCGTTCCTGAGATTCCTATGTCAGACGGCCGTATTCTTCCTGCTTATGAGTACGGTGAGGGGCGCAATTTCGAGAATCCTGAACTTTATACAGTGTTCCCGTTCAGATTGTATGGCCTCGGCCTTCCTGATATCGAGGTGGCCAGAAAGACTTTCGAGCATCGTATCTTCGATGCTCCTACCTGCTGGGCTCAGGATGCAATCCAGGCAGCCCTGCTGGGAAATGCCGGTGATGCCCGCAAGTACCTCATGCGCAAGGTGAATGCCGTGGACAAGGAAATCCGTTTCCCTGCATTCTGGAGACCTGGCAGCGACTATACCCCGGATCTTGACAACGGCGGAGTCATAGCGCTCGCCATGCAGTACATGGTCCTGAACTGCATCAATGGACAGGAGATGATACTGCCTGCTCTACCGGACGGATGGAGTGCTGATTTCAAACTTCGGACTCCTGGCGGAAAGTCCGTCCGTGTCGTCAGTGACGGTGACCGGGTGGTCAGGATGGAGCGTATGTAGATGCAATATGATGAAAGTGCTGGAAAAGTTGAATTTTTCAGCACTTTTTTGATTAAAAAGTGAACTTTCGTGTATTTTTACCAGCGGATTAATGGTGTTTTAAGTCATTATTAAGGTGTCGCGCGTTACTTTGTAACGTTAATGATGGCGAGAAATCACCAATTACCAAACATAATTAAACACTATCTATTATGAAAAAGCAATTCTTCAGCGCGCTCTTATGCGGCGCAGTTGTTCTTTCAGCAGGAACATTCGTTTCATGCGAAAATCAGTATGACGAGTTGTCAAGCAGAGTGACAGTCCTCGAGGGCTACATCACTGAGATCAAGGCTCAACTCGGCAAGGCTCTCATGACAGGAGCATCAATCACCAGTGCGACACAGGACGCGAAGGGCAACTGGACCTTCGTTCTCAGCAACGGTGAGACAGTTGTGATCAACGCTTCTACAGGCGGTGGCGCCGGTGGCGGATCATCAGTTACAGTAACTCAGGGTGAAGGCAACTTCACCATCACAGTTGACGGTGAGTCATATACTATCCCTACAGGTGCTTCAGTAAACTCTCTCGTTTACGTACCTGAATATGTTGACGGTAAGGTTCTTCTTGGAAATGACGGTGCAAAGGTGAGATTCCTTGCTACTCCTGCAGTTGACGTTGCAAACGCTACATTTGATATTGCTATTGCTGAGGAACTCAAGACTCGTGCAAGTGACCTTATCAAGATTGAGAGTGCAGCGGCAGAAAATGGTTATGTTGTCGTTACCCTAAAGGGTCTTGGTGTTCAGGCCGGCAAGTCTTATGCTGTAGTCGTTTCAATGACTTCGGGAGGTACTACCATAACTTCTGATGCATTCACAGTTGAGGTTTCTGCTGACTTCTCATTCAATACTGAGGAACTTGGTGGCGTGACAGTGAAGGATGAGTATAAGTCTGATGCACCAGAGGGCTTCCTTGCCATTACAGTAAAGGGTTCTGCTCTTCTCGAGGACAACGTAGACCTCAAGGCATTCTTCTCAGAACTTCCAGAGGGTGCTAAGTTCAAGGCTGCTCCAAACGCAAACCAGCCAGGCGGAAAGGCACAGGAAAAGTCTGACCTTCTTGCACAGAGTGTTAAGGAAGATGGTACCTTCGCATGGGCTTCACGTCCTGGAACTGCTTTCAATGAGAACACTGAAAGACCTGGTTTCCTTGTTTACGTTACTGCAAACGACGTTATCAAGGGTAAGGTGTATATCGTGATCGTTGACGAACTTGCTGGACTTGAGGAAGCATTCTTCGGTGGAAGGACAGGAAACTTTGAGGCTGAATATGGTGGACGTGAAGTGTATCTGGAACTCGGAGTTAATGAAATTGATCTTAATAAGGATATCCTGACCCCTTGGGAAACTTCATTCGGTTCACCTGACAAGGAGTCTATCATCCATAACGGTCGTACGAATTGGTTCCCATTCTGGCCGGAATATTCAGTAGCGAATGCTAATGATGATGTCGTTCTCTTTAATGACGAAGGCGTTCTTACACTCGGTGAGATCGGTGTTAAGTATGCTAAGGGCAGCCGTGGAATCTTCTGGTTCTACAGAGGTTTCAATATGATCGTACCTGAGGCTCTCGCTACGACCGACGGAAAATATGAGGCTGAAGACGGCTCGCTTCACAGCGGCGCAGAAGGATTCAAACTTGATTGGTGGGGTGGTCAGTATTATGATTATGCTAATAATCCTGAGGGCTTCCATCCTGGTAACGTGACCAAGTGGGGTGTTACAGTTGATGATAAGGGTATCATGAGGACTTCGGAGAACTATACCGGTTACGGTTTCCGTCTTGCAATCGACGGTGGTTATGAGTATGCATACGGTATCTATCCGTTCCATGGCCAGGGTTCAGATCAGTGCGGTATGATCTTCTTCAACCGTCGCTTGGCTCCTGCAGGTGCAACAATGCCTCTGCTCAGCGAATTTTAACAGACGCAATCAGTCCTTTTTATAATTGGTGTGCGCGTAATTATGCGCACACCAGAAAAAAGACAATTCACTAACAGAAAATCAGACCATGAAACAATTCTTTAAAATAATGACGCTAGCGCTGGCCTGCGTGCTCATGGCATTGCCTCTGTCGGCTCAGCAGCGTGCCGTAAAGGGTACGGTTGCTGACGATACAGGTGAGCCTGTCGCGGGAGCAAGCGTTATGGTCGCTGGTACCACACGTGGTGTCAGCACCGATCTCGACGGTAACTTCGTCATTGACGCAGGTGCCGATGAGACTCTGGTCGTTTCTTTCATCGGTTTCGAAGATGCCAAGGTGAAGGCTTCCTCGACATCGCTGAAGGTTGTCCTCTATCCTGACAGTGAACTTCTTGAAGAGACTGTCGTTGTGGGTTACGGCGTACAGAAGAAGGCTACCCTTACAGGTGCCGTGTCTGCAGTCACCAATACCGAGATGGCTGTGACAAAGAACGAGAACGTAGTGAACATGCTTACCGGTAAGATCCCTGGCGTACGCATCTCCCAGAGAAGTGCACAGCCGGGTGAGTTCGACAATGCCATCGATATCCGAGGCATGGGCGGTACTCCTCTTATCGTTGTGGACGGTATTCCTCGTGACCAGGCTTACTTCTCACGTATGGATGCAAACGAGATAGAGTCCGTTTCAGTCCTCAAGGACGCATCTGCAGCCATCTATGGTGTGCGTGCGGCAAACGGTGTCATCCTCGTTACCACCAAGCACGGTACAGACGGCGAAGGCAAGTTCGACATCACTTTCTCGGCCAACTACGGTATCCAGTCTTTCCTTTATATACCTGAGACCGCTTCTGCAACAGACCACATGCTCCTTATGAACGAGAAGGAGAGAAACCGTTGGAGTGACGCTGCATACCTTGGAAGTGTGACTCCTAAGTACACATGGGAGCAGATGTTCGCATACAGTGCGGCTGGCAATCCTGGTACCAACTGGACAGAAGAACTCTTCCACGAGACTGTCCCTCAGTCACA
>JAFVHZ010000077.1 GCA_017474265.1 Bacteroidales bacterium
GTAACAGGAGTAGCCGGATTCATAGGCAGCAATCTGGTGAAAGCCATCTACAAGAGATACGACAACCCGGTGGTAGTCGGTATCGACAATATGAACGATTATTATGATGTACGCCTGAAGGAAGAGCGTCTGAAAGAACTCGAGCAGTACTCTGATTTCACTTTCATAAAAGGAAATATCGCAGACAAGGAACTGATCGACAAGGTTTTCGCAGATTATAAGCCTCAGGTTGTAGTGAATCTTGCAGCCCAAGCCGGAGTGAGATACAGCATCACCAACCCAGGCGCCTATATCGAGGCGAACCTCATAGGTTTCTATAACATCCTTGAGGCATGCCGTCATTCATATGAGCAGTATGAGGGTGGTGTGGAGCATCTGGTATATGCTTCATCTTCATCGGTCTACGGCTCGAATAAGAAGGTTCCGTATTCTACGGACGACAAGGTGGACAATCCGGTTTCGCTTTATGCAGCCACCAAGAAGAGCAACGAACTTATGGCTCATGCATACAGCAAACTGTACAATATCCCGTCTACAGGTCTTCGTTTCTTCACTGTGTACGGTCCTGCAGGACGTCCTGACATGGCATATTTCGGTTTCACCAACAAACTGGTGAAGGGCGAAAAGATCCAGATATTCAACTACGGCAACTGCAAGCGTGACTTCACTTATGTGGACGATATCGTCGAGGGAGTGATCCGTGTGATGCAGAAGGCTCCTGCAAAGCAGGTGGGAGAGGACGGACTGCCGATTCCTCCATATGCAGTATACAACATCGGAAACAGCAACCCTGAGAACCTTCTCGAATTCGTTACTATCCTTCAGGAGGAACTCCTGGCAGCCGGTGTGCTTCCTGCAGACTATGATTTCGAGGCTCATAAGGAACTGGTTCCTATGCAGCCTGGCGATGTGCCTGTGACATTTGCAGACACTTCCGCTCTTGAGCGTGACTTCGGCTTCAGGCCGTCGACTTCTCTCCGTGAGGGTCTTCGTGCCTTCGCCCGTTGGTACAAGGAATATTACGGTTAAAAGATCACTGTGTCGATTTTGTGACCTGAAACGACACAGTTGTGGTAAAAACAGCCCGTTTTGAACGATTTCTAGTACCACTGTGACGTTTTATGATGATTATTTGACACAGTTGTTCGTGAGATACCCCATAATTGATGAAATAGAAATATGAAAGGAATTGTCTTGGCCGGTGGAAGTGGCACACGTCTGTATCCGATTACGAAGGGCGTGAGCAAGCAGATGCTGCCGATTTTCGATAAGCCGATGATCTATTATCCGATTTCGGTGCTGATGCTTGCTGGTATCAGGGATATTCTGATCATCTCGACTCCGTATGATCTGCCGGGATTCCAGCGGCTGCTGGGAGATGGCAGTGATTATGGTGTGCGTTTCGAATATGCGGAGCAGCCGTCTCCGGACGGCCTTGCGCAGGCGTTCATTATTGGCGATGAGTTCATCGGGGATGACAGTGTGTGCATGGTCCTGGGAGACAATATCTTTCATGGTAACGGCTTTATTCCGATGCTGAAGGAGGCGGTACGTGCTGCGGAGGAGGATGCCAAGGCGACTATATTCGGCTATTGGGTGAGCGATCCGCAGAGGTATGGCGTGGCTGAGTTTGATGAGACGGGCAATTGCCTTTCGATAGAGGAAAAGCCTGCGCATCCGAAGTCGAACTATGCTGTGGTAGGACTCTATTTCTATCCTAACAAGGTCGTCGAGGTGGCGAAGGGCGTTAAGCCGTCTGCGCGCGGTGAACTTGAGATCACGACTGTGAACCAGCATTTCCTTGCTGACGGAGAACTCCTGGTCCAGACTTTGGGACGTGGTTTTGCCTGGCTGGATACCGGTACGCACGATTCTCTGTCAGAGGCATCCAATTTTGTGGAAGTGATAGAGAAACGTCAGGGCCTGAAGATCGCCTGTCTTGAGGAGATTGCATATCAGAACGGCTGGATCGATGCAGAGCGCCTTCGTGTTCTGGCTCAGCCGATGGCAAAGAACCAGTACGGTCAATACCTATTATCTTTGATTTCATGAAAAGGACCATAATAATCACCGGAGGTGCCGGATTTATCGGGAGTCATGTAGTCAGGCTGTTTGTCAACAAATATCCTGATTATAAGATAATCAATGTCGATAAGTTGACTTATGCCGGGAATCTTGCCAATCTTCGTGATATCGAGGACAAGCCGAACTACAGGTTCGTGAAGATGGATATCTGTGATTTCGAGGCGTTCTATCAGTTGATGCAGGATGAGAAGGTTGATGGCATCATCCATCTTGCTGCGGAGTCGCATGTGGACCGTTCGATCAAGGATCCTTTTACTTTTGCAAGAACAAATGTAATGGGAACCCTGTCTCTTCTTCAGGCAGCAAAACTCTATTGGGAACCCTTCAATTACGTCATGCCCGACGCCGATCGGGCATCCGGTATCCCATGCCGTTTCTACCACATCAGCACAGACGAAGTCTACGGAGCCCTGAGCATGAACCATCCTGAAGGCATTGAACCACCGTTCAAGACTGTTGCCTCATCAGAAGGCCACAGGGCATACGGTGACGATTTCTTCTATGAGGAGACGAAGTACAATCCACATAGTCCATACAGTGCCGCGAAGGCTTCTTCGGACCATTTCGTGCGTGCATATCACGATACTTACGGCCTGCCGACCATCGTGACCAACTGCTCGAACAACTACGGCCCTTATCAGTTTCCTGAGAAACTTATTCCGCTGTTCATCAACAATATCCGTCATAACAGGCCCCTTCCTGTATATGGAAAAGGGGAGAATGTACGTGACTGGCTTTATGTAGAGGACCATGCCCGTGCGATAGACCTTATCTTCCATGAGGGCCGTGTCGCGGAGACATATAATATCGGCGGATTCAACGAGTGGAAGAACATTGACCTTATCAAGGTGATGATCAGGACAGTGGACCGCATTCTCGGCAATCCTGAAGGCCATAGTCTGGGTCTCATTACTTATGTCACCGACCGACTGGGTCATGATGCACGTTATGCCATCGATTCGACCAAACTCCAGAAGGAACTCGGTTGGGAACCGAGCCTTCAGTTTGAGGAGGGCATAGAGAAGACCGTCAGGTGGTACCTCGAGAATCAGGAATGGATGGATCAGGTCACCAGTGGCGACTATATGAAATATTATGAAGAAATGTATTCAAAAAGATGATATGGAAAATCATGTTGTGATAATGGCGGGTGGAATCGGCAGCAGGTTCTGGCCGATGAGCACTCCGGACTTCCCTAAGCAGTTTGTGGATGTGATGGGTACGGGGAAGACTATGATTCAGATGACGGTGGAGAGGTTTGCTCCTGTATGTCCGATGTCGAACTTCTGGGTCGTGACCAGTGCGGCATATGTCCATATCGTACGTCAGCAGTTGCCGGATATTCCTGCAGAGAACATTCTGGCGGAGCCTTGTGCGCGCAATACTGCGCCATGCATAGCCTATGCGTGTTGGAAGATCAAGGCCAAGCATCCGTCTGCAAATATCGTGGTGACTCCTTCTGATGCCCTTGTGCTTGATGGGGATGAGTTCCGCAGGGTGATAAGGACTGCGCTTGATTTCACAGCGAAAGGGGAGAGGATCGTGACCATCGGCATCACCCCTACACGTCCAGAGACCGGTTACGGCTATATCCAGTGCCCTCCTCATTCTGATTCTTCCCGTCATTCTGAGCGAAGCGAAGAATCTATCCTCCCAGTCTCCGCCTTCAAGGAAAAGCCGACTCTGGAGGTGGCGAAGGACTATCTGGCCTCAGGAAACTATCTGTGGAATGCAGGCATCTTCGTGTGGAATGTGTCGACGATAGTAGATTCGCTGCGCCGTTTCGTGCCGGAACTGGCGGCGAAGATGGACAGGATGTCGGAGTCGTTCTATACCCGTTTCGAGACTGAGACTGTCGAAGACATATTCCCTACATGCGAGAAGATTTCCATTGATTATGCGGTCATGGAGAAAGCGGATTACATCTACACGATTCCGGGCGACTTCGGTTGGAGCGATGTCGGTACCTGGGGGTCTTTGTGGACGCTTCTGGAGCATGACAAGGACGGAAATGCCGTCGTGGGCAAGAATGTGCATCTTTACGGTTGCCGCGGATGTATCGTCCATGCGCCTAACGCTTCGAGTGTGGTTCTCGAGGGTATGGAAGACAGTATCGTGGTGGAGCGTAACGGTCGTCTTCTTGTGTGCCGTCTGAGTGAGGAGCAGAGGATCAAGGATTTTGAAAAGTAATGTGTTTATGACTATGAAAAGATTATTTGCGGTTCTTCTTGTAGGTATGCTTGCCTTTGCAGCGTCCGATATTTGCCATGCTCAGTTCAGTAAACTGTCGTTCGGAAAGTATGGCGTTTCTTCCATCCGTCCGGAGAGTTTCCGTGCCGTGCGTGGTGCTGTGTGGATGGATGTGACCAATCCTATGGAAGGTTTCACCATTTCTGAGATTCGGGGACTGGTATACAAGAAAGGGATGCCTTTCGTGTCAGGAAGTGCATCGGATGTGTATATTCCTTCAGGTACTGCGCGTATGAATGTAAGCGGTCGTGCCGCTCTTTGTGAGGGTGCTTCGTTGTGGGACGTGCTTGCCTTGATTGCATTCGATCCGAAGGATTATTCCGTCGATCTTTCTGTGCGTATTACGCTTGATTCGGGTGCGACTCGTGTGGTTTCCAAGAAGAATCTGCCTGTGGAGGCGTTGCTGAAACTGATTTAGGATATGGCTGACAATTATCTGGAGAAGAAGATGGAGGCGCTTCAGGAACGCAAGGCCAAGGAGGCCCGTAAGCGCCAGGCCGCCTGGAAGAAGCGTATGGATGCCTATCGCAAACGTCTGGAGGCCGAGAAGGCTGCTTCCGGCGTGGATGCCGGTGCTGCTTCAAGTGCAGGTGAACATTAAGATTGATGTCAGGTAGTGAATGTTTTAAAGAAGAAATGTTATGATACCGGATTGGGCAAAGGAAATGAATTGCGCTGTCACAGTGTGTGATGCGGAGGGCGTGATACTGTATATGAATGAGAAGGCTAAGGAGACTTTCGCTTCTCATGGGGATCTTGTCGGGAAGAACCTTATGGGGTGCCACAACGATCGTTCGAAGGAAATCATCCGTTCGTTGCTCGAGACAGGCGGGTCCAATGCCTATACCATCGAGAAGAAGGGTGTCAGGAAGATGATCTATCAGACTGCATGGAAGGAGGATGGTGTGGTGGCCGGTCTGGTGGAGATCTCCATGGTCATCCCGTCTGACATGCCACATTACGTCCGCGGGTAATCCATTATGTCTTGTCCTGAGATAGGTTTACCGATTATTGAACAATAAGTTATTAGGACTTTGATGTCCTGATATAAGTTTACATTGTCCTGCAAAGATATACATTTGCGGGACTTTTTATGTCAGCACCGCTGCCGGAGTATACGTTTTCCGGCAGCTACAGCTCGGATCGGCTGCGGGGAGCTCGCCCGATGGGCTCTCCTCGCCGACCGCCTGTTGCTGATCGTGGCGCATCTTCCAGTAGTTTTTCCATAGTTTGTTAAGTTCACCTGATGAACCTCTCGCTTCAACTGGAGTCATGTATCCAATGCTTTGGTGAGGCCGTACATTGTTGTATAGATATACTATTCTATCGATGGCCTCATATGCTTGTTTGGGTGTCTTGAGCGTCATGTGATATAGCCACTCCGTTTTCAATATTCCGTTTATACGTTCTGCTATTGCGTTTTCATATGGATCTCCATTATCGGTCATACTGATGAGTATCCCATGCTCCTGAAGCACTCTCACATAGTCCTGGCAACAGTATTGACATCCTCTGTCCGAGTGGTGTATCAGTCCTTTCAGGGATGACTGCGGAAAAGATGCCAGTGCCATCCTCAGTGCCCAAAGAGGCCCATCTGTGTCAAGCGAGTGATGCAATGCATAGCCCACGATTTCATGGGTATAGGCGTCAGTGATGAGGGATAGATACATGAATGACTTTCCGTTTTCATCCTTGATCTCGATGTAAGTGATGTCGCTTACCCAGACCTCGCATGGACGGCTCGGAATGATGTCCTTGATCAGGTTCGGCCACTTCTTCATCCAATGTCTGGAGTATGTCGTGATGATCCTCGAGTGACTCCTCTTTACAAGGAGACCGCTGTCACGCATGACGTCAAACAGTTTGTCTCTGCTCATATAATGCCCACGTTCTGATAGGAGGACCTGAAGTTTACGCACTCCCAACCGAGGCATGTCTCGGCGTATTTCTTTGACCTCACTCAGCATAGCCGTAGTGTCAATCTCCTCTATCAGATGACTTTGTACCTGTTTCCATAGACTCTGACGGGTAAAGCCGAACAGCCGGCACAGGTCTCCCAGACTTACTTCCGGGTGCCTTTCTTTGAGTTCCCGGACTGTTCGGCATCGACTTTTTTTGACAAGTCGATGCCATGTTCCTTTTTCAGGATGTCCATCATGATCTCATAGCCTTCCGCCTTGATGTTAGACATCTTCAGCGCGTGCTCCAATGCCCTTATCTTGTCTTGGAGCATCTGAACTTCTTCTTGGTGAGACATCATTGACATGGCAATCTTACGTTTATTGACATCATCAAAGATATCAATTTTTCCTTGCTTGTAGTCAGATGCCAGCTGCTTTATTTTAGGGATACCATAACCGTACCTCTTGCTGAGATTTTCGACCGGCACTCCAGAGAAGTACTCACGCAGCATTTTTCCTTGAGCTCGCTGCATCGCTCGATAGATTTTAGGTTGCATAAAAGTTACCGTTTTTTGGTAAACTTTTTTCAGGACGGGACAATGGTGCAATCAGAAACTGTTTGATTGACAGTGTTTTACAAGAAGAGCGTGCCGCCAAAGGGGGCACGCACTTTCTGTAAGATGTTGAGCGTGAAGCAGTTGTGTTTCACGGTTGTCGGCGGTCTATGATGGTTTAAAGTCCGATTTCGTCGATGATGCGGGTCATGCCGGCATATCGGTCCAGAGTCCAGAGGATGAACCGGATGTCGACGCATACGCACATGTTGTATCCTGGAGTGTACCATACATCACTGGCAAGGGATTCCTTGTTGCCGTCGAATGCCAGACCGATGAGTTCGCCGCGCGAGTTCAGCACCGGACTTCCTGAGTTTCCTCCGGTGATGTCGTTGTCTGTCAGGAAGTTCACATACATCATGTTGCCGTCAGGGCCGAATCCCCATCTGCCCCAGTCGCCCTTGCGGTAGAGCAGATACTGGCGGTCGTTGAGGGTGAAGTCGTAGTCTGCAGGACTATATTTTTCAAGAATTCCAGCAGGGGTGGTCTTCCAGTCGCAGAGCACTCCGTCGTATGGTTCAAAGCCTCCGACGGCGCCATAAGTGATTCGCATGGTCGAGTTGGCGTCAGGATACTGCGGCTCTCCCATCTCTGCCTTCAGATCATAAAGGGCATGGGTATATTCCTTTTTGAGGTCAAGTATGTCAGGCGTACCTTCTGTTTCGGTCTTTATCCTGTTGAGGTTGGCGGCACGAACCTCCTGTGTGAACCGGCATAGAGGGTCCGCTGCTATATCCTCGTACGGAACCTCTCTTTTTCCAAGACGGGCAATACCTTCCTCGGAAGTGAAGATGCTGTTGTCCCAGAGATATTCCGCCAAGGCCTGTGAATCTCCGTTGAACTTGGCGATCATCTCCTTCTGCCATGGGCCCATGAATTCTGCGTCCATGTTTGCTACATATTCCCTGATGGCATAGAGGGTGAGATCCTTTTCGACTCTGAGGTCGAGTTCTGCATATTTCGCGAGCATCTTTTCTCCTGTTGCGTCCTTGTTGCGCTGGTTATGCGCCCTCATCATTATCTGGTTGAGGCGTGATCCGCGGATCATGGTCTCACGATAATATAGAGTGTTTCTCTCTATGTCTGTTATGGCTTTGTATTTTGTTTTCAGGCCTTCCAGGGTGCTGTTCCATTTCTGCATGTCCTGCTCTATGGCAGCCTTCTTTCCTACGACTCCGAACCTTTTCACGCAGTCCTCGAGACCGCAGAAATTCTCCTGCATGTTGCTGAGGGTAAAGAAATAGTCGGCATACTTAAGCCTGATGTCAGGGTCTCTGTCCATCCATTCCTTGATGATTTCCATCTGTGCGGTACGGATGCGGTTGCTTACCGGGAGTTCGACTGATGTCTCGAAGTCCACCTCGAAGGAACTGCTGTATCTGTTTGTCCTGCCCGGGTAACCGATGATCATGGTATAGTCACCGTCCTGATATCCGTCCAGAGAGATAGTCAGTTTCCTTTCCGGCTTCATCGGGATATTCTGTTCGGAGTATTCTGCAGGGGAGCCGTCAGGAGCCGTATAGATACGATAAAGGGCGAAGTCACATTTGTGCTGAGGCCATTCCCAATTGTCTATGTCACCTCCGAAGGCGGCAGCCGAAACAGGAGGGGCCGCAACAAGACGGATGTCTGTATATACCTCATATAGAGCCATATAGTATTTCTTGCCTTTCCACATAGATGCCAGCCATGTTTCCATTCCTGTCTCTTCCTTGTATTTCTTTTCCATGACAAAGGAGAGTTTTCTCATCCCCATTGGCTTGCCTTCAAGTGCCATCTCCTCCTGCATGCGGAGGACTTCTTCTGTGACGTCAAGGACTTTTTTAAGGAAATATACGCTCTTGCCTTTGATGTGGATCTCTTCATCGGAACGGAATGCCCAGAAACCGTCCTCAAGGTAATTGTGCTCCGGAGTGCTCAGGGCATGGACATCGCCGTATGCGCAATGGTGGTTTGTGATGAGAAGGCCCTGATCGGAAATCATGCTTCCCGTACAGCCGAAATCCAGGGAAACGACTGCATCGGCAACAGAGGCGCCCGGAGCATCTGCATTGTAGATTTCATTGGCAGACAGTTCAAGTCCGCGCTCCTGCATCTTCTTCTCCAGTGCGGCGTCGATGGCATTTATCATCCACATGCCCTCGTCTGCCTTTGCCATATTGCTGAACATCAGCACCATAACGCCTATGACGGCAAAAGGTCTCAATTTCATACTATAATATATTTATATGAAATACTTCTATATGATTATTTAGGATACATTCGTACTCTATTGAGCCGTTGCAGACCTGTTCCGAAAACCGTGGCCGCCCACGGCCTCGTGAGTGGGAGGGGCCCATCGCGAGCGATGGGAGGGATTTAGTTTTCGGAACAGGTCTGCAACGGCCCGATGATAATCATTCATTATAAGGATATACGTTTCCCGGTGTCTTGAAAGACAGTTTTGCCGGCTGCTCGCGCACATCCTCCTTTGAATATGTAATGGTCCATGTCTCCATGGTCATGAGTTCCCAGAGTCTGTCTTCTGTCATCGGTTCGGCAAAACGGATGCTGATGGCAGGCATCAGGTCCTTATTGAGGTCGAGGTACACCCCGATCACACCCTCATGCTTTGAAAGATGGTTGCTCAGGAAAGGCATGTTGCGCAGGATGATAGGCTTCTCGTAGTTTCTGTCCACGATTTCATATACATACTGCTGCTTTCCGTCTGCTGCCTCGATGCGGCTCTTCCACTGTACCTTGAACGGAGAGAACATGCTTCTGAGGAAGTCTTCTACTGCCACAAATGATTCGCCGTCTTCAAGTTCCACGAACTCGTAGTCCACTTCTATGTCCTTGGTGCCACCTCCGTGAACAGGCATCTGAAGCATCTCCATCTCCACAACGTCCTCGAACCAGTCCTCGGAAAGTTCCTCGGCAGGATCCATATATACGCGGACGATGAGAGGGCATGCGAACTCGGTTTCAAGTCCGTAGATCTTCTTGCCGGTCAGACGCATCTGCATGCCGAGATAGTTGATGTCCATCTTGTCGTACATTCCTTCAGTACGGATGGTAACGACCTTTACCGAATCTATCGCCGTGTGGTCAGGAGTGTTCACTCTGAACTTCGAAGGCTGATAGATGGCTTCCTGGATCTTGTCCGGGTCGGTCTTTGTCGGGTCGTACAGAATCTCTGCCGAATGCCTGTTGACGAAAGTCTTTACTCCATGTATTCCTGGAATCTTTTCAAGTCGGGCCTTGAAAGACATCGAACTTCCGTAGCACTTCACTGACCTCAGGCCATCTATCTGGACGGTATGGAGGGTAGAAGGATCGACGAGTTGTGTCACCGTTCCGTCCTCCGCCACATTTTCGATACCCCATTTCACATCGATGGTAGGGAGGTCGAACTTTCCGCCGGCCCACATGCCGAAGGCGATGAGGACAACGGTAAGGACCGCAGGGACAATCTGCCATATGCCGCCCTTGGCTTTGCGTGACACACCGACCTTCAGTGCTCCTGTCGAACATACTGCGGTACAGTCGCCGCATAGAGTGCAGTCTACAGAGTCAACCTTGCCGTTGCGGCATTCGCGGATGTCGATGTGATATGGACATTTCTTCATGCACAGACCGCAGCCGTTGCAGGCCGCCTCGTCCTTCATGATGTGGAGAACCTGCATCTTCGGCTTCGCATGGAAGATTTCCAGAAGGTATCCGAGGATGCAGAAGCCGCCGAGGAGGACTGCCCACGGAATGTCGGCACCAAGTACGTCCGCCACATAATAAAGTCCGAAAAGGACTCCTGTCCAGAGCCAGAACTTAAGAGAGTTCGATATTGCTCCGAGAGGACAGAGGTATCTGCACCAGAACATGTCTATGAAGAAACTTCCCAGCACTACAAGACAGATTGTGGTGATGGACATCCAGAGGGTGATCTCACCTTTGAATCCTGTCGCGACTGCATAGTACGGGTCAAGGTTCTTGCAGAAAAGTTCGCTTGCGTTTACTGTCATGTAGAAGATCCAGAATACAAGAGCGTATTTGACGATGCGCAGGATCTTGTCTGCAACCGATCCGTTCTTTATTTTGATCCCCTTGATACGTAACGAGTTGCGTAGTTTGCTTAAAAGGTCCTGCACAGTGCCTACAGGGCAGATGAACGCGCAGAACAGTTTGCTGAAAAGGACGATTGCCGCCACGAGGGCCAGGCCCATCATGACCTGAAGGGATGACATGCTGCAAGGCAGAGATCCCTTTGCAAGATATGTAGCAAGCGCCTGAAGGCCGCCCATAGGGCAGTATGCCTCAGGATCGACGGCTTCCTTCGACGGAATGATGCCTGTCAGGAAGACGATAAGGGCTGCAAGCACTCCCCATTGGAGGAGGTATTTGGGCCAGTTCTTTTTTATGGTATTCAGATTCTTCACTTCGTTCAGAATTACGTTAGTTCGTTCAGAATGACGGGTTATTTTACTTCAACGATATGTCCGTGATAGTTGGCGACAGCCTCTTTCCACTGCTCTGTGTAGCCTGGCTGCGTGATGCCTGCAGGAATGCGGTCTGTGTGCTCGTTTGTCACGAATGTGCCGTCTTCGTTCTGTGCCTTGACATTACCGTCGATGAACTTCACGAGGAGCAACTGCTCAAGTGCGACCCATTTGTCGAAGATCTTCTGTGCATTGTCTACAGAGAAGTCTGTCAGGTAGTTGCGCACCTCTGCATATGGGTCCACGCTCTTGCGTGTCTTGTCGTTGCGGCGGATCTGCTTGCGTGGCTTCTTCTCTGCTGCCTTATATATTGCAAGGGCCTCTTCGTCTGCCTTTACTACGGCCTCCATCATCGCGTTTTCCCAAGCGTCGATTTCAGCGTCTACAGTCGGGAACATGATGTTGTAGGCCTTGTAGCATGCGTTTGCCACACGATTGGTCATCCAGAAGGCCGAAGTAGGAGAGTAAGTGATCATGTCACCGTTTCCTTCGCGGAAACTCTCAGGAACTTCGTAGGTAGAAGTGTAGATAGGAGTCAGGTATGATGTCGCAGCATCGTCGCATCCGAACCAGTTCACTCCACCGATCTCGTCAGGAAGCCATCCGCGTGACTGACCTACAAACCAGAAGCCGGTCTGCTGGGTAGCGATGGCCCTTTCGTTCACATATTCCTTTCCGTCGTGCTCGAAGCCCATAGGCCTCCATCTGTAAGGAAGGGCGTTTCCGCCTGCTCCGATGTCCTGAGTCATGTCCATAGGGGTTCCTTCAAAATGGTCACGCATCACATCTGCGACGTCCTTTACGGAGATCTTGCGTGAAGGCTTCACGAAGAGAGGGAACCTCTTGGTCTTGTCATATCCCATCGCGTAGTCGATGTAGTCGTATGCGTCCTTGGTCACGATGTTGCCGTTCTCGTCCTCGAAGGTGAACTTTCCGTCACAGAGGATGTTGAAGGCAGCCCATGCGCGGGCCTCGCAAGCCCTCATGCCGCTGAAGTCGAGCGGTGCATATGCGTCACAGAAACTGAAGTCCTTGTCCTCTCCACTGAAGTAGCCCTTCTCACGTGCGAACGAGATCACGTCCGGAGAATACATGCAGTTTTCAGGGTCGTCGAGAGGGAAGGTGCTGATGCGTGCCTGGTTGGCGTGAGCGCAGATGTATCCGTCAGGAACTCTGCGTGCAACCCAGACCGCTCCCTTGTTGCCCGGACCTTTACCTATGATCTCCATGACCCACACTTCCTCGGTGTCGGCGATGGAGAATGATTCGCC
Organism: Bacteroidales bacterium; assembly: GCA_017474265.1. Taxonomy (GTDB): domain Bacteria; phylum Bacteroidota; class Bacteroidia; order Bacteroidales; family UBA932; genus Cryptobacteroides. Next base: position 12,594 of record JAFVHZ010000077.1, read on the forward strand.
GCTTGAATAGTATCCGTAAGTCTCTACCAGGTCAGCAACTGTCTTTATGGCTTCGCGTGCAGTCTTCGCTCTTTCGAGGGTTACATATATGAGCGAACCGTAATCCATGATTCCTTCCGGATTTTCAAGTTCGGGACGGCCGCCGAAGGTGGTTTCGGCAAAGATCAACTGATGTTCGTTCATGTTGCCGACCCTCTGGTAAGTGCGTGCCACTTGAGGAATATGGCCGAGGAACTTGCCGGAATCCCATTCGTTTATCTGGCGCATGTCGCCTGGATTCCACACTCCGGCAGGCGCGAAATACAGTTCTCCGTAGAGGGCATGCGAGTCTGCAGCATAAGAAATCATGTTCGACCCGTCAGTGCTTGCTCCCTTTGTGACAAGAACATTTGTGCAGGCCTCGCTCTCGATGCTTCCGAGCGCAAAGATTGCCGTCATAGAGATGATGATGGCTTTTGAAAGTCGTCTCATTTTGTACTTTTATTATAATTAATTACTTTTGTGTCGTTTTTGCCCGTCTATGCGTCGGGCACATTATCTTGCAAAACTATAAAATATTTTGATAGTTATGAAATCGAACATTGCCTGTCTGATTGCTTTTGTTGCGTTTTTTGCCATGTTTGTGCATCCTGTTCAGGTTTCTGCACAGCAGCAGGACGAAGGACCGGACCTTTTTGAGAGGGCAGAAATGGAGGCTGACAGGCTTCAGCGCATCCTAGATCTTGAGGACTGGCAGGTATTTTATGTAGATTCCACTCTTAAGCATGACTATCCGGCAATGATTGCCGAATCAGAGGCGCTCAGGGAGTCAAAGGTGGCGAATTCGTCCATGTATCAGGCTGTTGCTGACAAATGGATGGAGCAGATAGATGCCACATATAGAAAAATCTTTACGGACGAACAGTGGGCGGCATACCTTAAATCAGGGGCAGCGAAGGCTCAGAAGGCCCGCGACAAACGTAAAGCAAAAGCACAGAACAAATAATTGACATATGGACTTTTTAGAGGTAATAGAGAAAAGGCACAGCGTAAGGAAATACGCAGAAAAGCCGGTTGAAAAGGAAATTCTGGATGCGATAGTGAAGGTGGCGCAGACCGCTCCGTCTTCGAGAAACAGCAGGAGTTCCGCATTCATGATCATTGAGGACAGGGATACACTTGATGCTCTGGCTCAGATGCGTGATTACGGATCTGCCCTTCTTAGTGGTGCTCAAGCGGCCATTGTCGTGATGGGTGATGAGACCAAGACCGATCTGTGGGTTGACAACTGTGCCATATATGGCACAGTTGTCAACCCACAGATCGGTCTTGGTCTCATCACCCATCACGACAATGGCCGCTTGAGCAC
>JAFVHZ010000078.1 GCA_017474265.1 Bacteroidales bacterium
AGGACGGCATCGTGAAGACATGCGAGGAGATCGCAGCGGAATATGAGGCGGGACTGAAGGGCATATATGAGCAGATATATAGGACTTCGGATGCGGACAGTGTCAGGGATCTGTATGACCAGGCAGACGCAATGATGGAGAACTATCGTCTGCGTGCGGCGAAGGTGTGGCTCCAGGGTCTCCAGGTGCGCTTCGACAACACGATCAAGTTGATTCCGGAAGCGGAAAAGGTCTACGCGGACATGGCGGCGGGAGGTATGATTCCGGCATGTGCTGCGGGCAGAGCCCAGTTGAACCTGGTTACGGAGTGTACTGATATCCTGAATGAGGCATACGCGGACTTCCCTCAGCCGGAGGTACTTCCTGTCGAGATGGAGGTAATCTCGGTACTCGATGAAAATGAGAGGCTTATGCGTGCGGAAAGCGGTTATCCTCGTGGGTTCAGTCCATCTTCGGGCGAAGGTGATATCCGTGATGAGTTCATAAACGGAAGTTGCTTCCTTGTCTGGAACGACGCTGAATCTTCGTATTACAAGATAGAGAACGGAAACCGTGTGAAACTCTCCGGCGAAGGACCGTTCGATTTCTACAAGGCGTCTCCGAAGCCGGACGAAAGCGTCTACGGGGACATCCCTCACCGAAGCGGCAGCCGCAAGGCATCATATACCCGCAGCGGCAGTCTGGTCCTTCACGACGGAACGTATATGTATCCGATGTTCATGCGCCGCCATTCCGACAGGCTTGAATTCGTAATTTATGATCATATTCCGGGAACGGATAAGGAGGGTTTCATGAAATGTACATACAAACTCTGATACGAGTATTGTTGCTGATGTGCGGTGTGGCTGTTGTTTCAGCCGCACAGCCATACTGCCGTCAGTTTGATGACCAGTGGAAGAAAGCGGACGAGATCGTCCGTGAGCATCATCAGTCGTGGGAAGCGGTCTTCACGAGCCTTGATGCAGACAGCAGGGTGTGCGAGGCGATAGTGTTTCCGGAGATTCTCCGGTGGTCGAAACTGAAGGATTTATTTGAACAGGCCGCCTTGAAGGACAGGTACATAAAGGAAGGGACGACAGGAGCCGATTTCTCCATCGGGCTGTTCCAGATGAAGCCGTCATTTGCAGAAAAGGTCGAGAGAGCATGGATGAAAAGCCCCCTGTGCCACGAATACGGACTGTTCTTCGATCTCCAGGAAACGGACCATGCGCGCAGACAGCGTATCAGGCGGCTTTCCGACGGGAACTGGCAATGTGTATACCTTGCGGTCTTTGTCCGGCTCATGCATGAACGTGAAACCTCAATTGCCGCAAAGCCGGTGGAGGAGCAGATATCCATTCTGGCGACCGCCTACAACCGCGATTTCCATGCCCCGCTCGATTCCCTCCGAAGATGGGCGGAAGTGCCGACCTTCCACCTTGACATCCTTCCCTCGAAATCCACGCAGTACTACCCCTATGCCGCCATAGCAGCTGAACGTATGAGGACATATAAGTTTAAACACTAGATCAGAGCAACATTATGAAGAAGTTTATTTTTACAGCAGTCATGACTCTGGCATTTGTGGCTCAGTCCTATGCCCAGAGCGCATATTTCCTCTTTGACGAGGGAGCAAAACTCACCATAGCCAATACTGATGCAAAAGGTAAGCATACAGGCTATTCGACCCTTGAGGTGAAGGAGGTCGTAGGAAGCCGCTCCAACTGTACCGTGAAGTATGAGAGCATGGTGTATGACAAGAAGATGAATCCGCTGCTTACGGCTCCTGTAGTCCAGGAGTTCACGGTAAGGAACGGTGTCGTGACATACGATCCTCAGTCCATGGCAGGTCAGGTAATGCAGGGGATGCAGGTGACGGTGGAGGGAACTCCGTTCGCTCTTCCTGCAGGTGCCAAGGTAGGCGACACATTCCCTGACTACAACATCGTAATGAACATAGCAGGTCTCAAGACTACATCTAACGTCACAGGTCAGAAGGTCGTCGCGGAAGAGACCCTGAATATCGACGGCAGGGACATAGAGTGTGTTGTCGTGGAGCAGACCACCTCCACAAAGGTCCTGGGCATGAATCAGTCAGGCACTCAGAAGACCTGGTATGGCAAGGGCTACGGTAGCGTGAAACAGGAGACATACAACGCCAAAGGCAAACTCTCAACTCAACAGATTCTCATTTCTGTCACCGGGCTGTAGTGTTACTTGAGTGGCATAACAGGAATGATGGGCATTGCCCTTCTGTTCAACAGCGAGGGAGTGGCTGCCGTGGTAGTCTCACCGGGATTTCGTCGCTTCGCTCCGACATCCCCTCCGCCTGCGGCGGGCGGTGCAAATGCAAAGAAAGAGTGCCATCGAGTAAACTCGTGGCACTCTTTCTTTGCATTTGCGGTGAGAGGGGGATTCGAACCCCCGGTACACTTGCGCGTACGTCAGTTTAGCAAACTGGTGGTTTCAGCCACTCACCCATCTCACCAAAACTGTCCCATTTCACCGAATGGGACTGCAAATATACAAAGTTTTTATTGTTTTGCAAGCGATTAGTTCACAATTCCTGCATTGACATGATCTTTGCCGGAGAAAGATCCGCCTCCAGCAGTTCCCTCATCTTCAGCATATATGGCTCCGTGTGCGAATAGAACAGCCTGTAGCCGTCACACAACATGTTGATTCTGCCACCGTCTGTGACAAAACGATGCTTGGGACATTCTCCGTTACACACATGCAGATAAGGGCATTTCAAACACCCCTCTGGAAGTTCATCTCTCTTTTCCATTCCAAAGAAAGCCTGAGAAGGTGAAGATACAATATTTCTCAGGGAAGAGGACATGATGTTTCCCATAAGGGTCCCGTCATATACAAAATGATCACAAGGGTAGATGTCGCCGTTTCTCTCTATCACAGGGTTCTTTCCGCATGTCTCTCCGTATATGCATGTTCCCGGCATCACTCCGCACCAACCGGCCAATGTCGCATCAAACAGTCCCACATAATATTTTCCCACGTCATTCTTCACCCACCAATCGAAAATATCGCACATGAACCTCCCGAATCCGGGACCCGAGACAGACCAGGGGGCAGGAACGGCATCTGGATCGGAAGGTGGAGCAATCCTGGGACGCTTTCCTGCCTCAGAAAAAGAAATCCGCTCTACAGCAGGCATGAACTGCATGTATCGGCTTCCGACAGACTTGAGGAACGAATAAGTTTCCAGACCTCTTCCCTCACTCGCCTTGCTTATGACCGACATCGTATTGAACTGCGCGTCGGCCTTCTTCAGGCACTGCAGTCCGGCCATAGTCCGTTCAAAAGACGGACGCAGCCCTCTGTCCCGGCGATATCTGTCATGAATATCCTCGGGGCCGTCGATGGAGATTCCTACCAGGAAATCATTTTCCGCAAGAAAATCCGCCCATTCGTCGTTTATCAGAGTGCCGTTCGTCTGAATCGTATTGTAGACCTTTTTTCCGGAAGCATACTTCTTCTGGAATCCAAGGGCCTTCCTGTAAAAATCAAGCCCCGCCAGAAGCGGTTCTCCACCATGCCAGTTGAAGGTAAGTTCTCCCATGTCATCCGCCGCCGCATATTCCTTGACGAGAGTTTCAAGCACATCCATACTCATGACACCGTTACCTCCCTCCGCAAGTCCTGATTTTCCGGCATAATAACAATACATGCAATCAAGGTTGCATGAAGAACCTGCCGGCTTGACCATGAGATTGAAGGAAAGAGGGCCATAGAATTCCCGCGCATCATTCAGGCTTATTGTCCTGTCATCACGCACATTTAGCATACATCCTGTCTTTTTATCCGATAAAGTTACTTATTTTTGCGGAAAACCTTGTATATGCCGATCAAAAAGTCAGACGCCCCTTTTGCACTGATAGGAGCAGTTGCAGTCTCAGTATCCTGTTCATATGAAAACGACAAGACCCCAAGGTCTGACAGCGAGGACATGAACATAATATTCATCATGTGCGATGACCATTCATACCAGACCATCAGCGCATATGACAAAAGATACATGAAGACTCCTGCGATAGACCGTCTGAGCGAGGAAGGCTACCGCTTCACAAACAGTTTCGTGGCGAACTCATTGAGCGGTCCGTCCCGGGCCTGTCTTCTTACGGGAAAGCACAGTCACGCAAACGGATTCACACACAACGAAAGCGGAGCGTTTGACGGATCACAGACCACTTTCCCTAAAATCCTGCAGAAAAACGGTTATGAAACGGCGATAATCGGGAAATGGCACCTTATGTCGGAGCCTACAGGATTCGACCACTGGGATATCCTCATAGGGCAAGGAGATTACTACCAGCCGACCTTCATCTGCAATGGAGACACACTTATGCGCCCTGGCTATGTCACCGATGTGATAACCGAAGAGGCTATAGGATGGCTGAAAGAGAAGAGAAACAAGGACAAGCCTTTCTGCATGCTCGTCCACCACAAGGCTCCGCATAGGTCATGGATGCCGGACACCAGGGAACTTGGCAGTTATGACAATGTGGTATTTCCTGTCCCTGAGACCTTCTACGATGACCATTCCGGACGTCCTGCGGCCATGCTCCAGGAAATGAGCATCGCAGAAGACATGAACATCGTATACGACCTCAAGATGTGTGATGCGGAAGCGGAAATCCGGGACAGTCAGGGCTTCTGGAGATGGACCGGACCTATGTACAGAGGCGGGACCGGCGAAGGCGAGAAACTCAGACCGGGAAGGATGAGTCACGAGCAGCAGAAGGCCTGGAATGAATATTATGACCCTATAATAGAAGAGTTCAAAAAGGCAGGACTCCAAGGAAAGGATCTTGCAGAATGGAAATTCCAGAGATATATGAAGGATTATTGCAGCGTCATCAACTCTGTCGACAGGAGCGTAGCAAGAATCTACGAATATCTGGAACAGGAAGGAATGCTCGACAATACGATGATTGTCTATACGTCAGACCAAGGATTCTTCATGGGGGAACACGGATTCTTTGACAAGCGCTTCATGTATGAAGAGAGTTTCAGGACTCCCCTGATCGTACGCCTACCGGACAACATGAAAAGAAGGAGGCCGGCAAGATCAGGCATGGAAGTATACGGACCGGCATTCGGCAAGGAAAGTCATGACATATCCGGATTCGTACAGAACATCGACTTCGGTCCCACATTCCTGGATTTTGCTGGAATAGAAGCACCTGAAGACATGCATGGAGAAAGTTTCCTGCCGCTCATGACCGGAGGACGCTCATCACGCAGAGCGCTGTATTACCATTTCTACGAGTTCCCTGCAGAGCATGCCGTCAGAAGACATTACGGCATCCGTACAGAAAGATACAGCCTGATGCATTTCTACCATGACATAGACAGATGGGAACTGTACGACCTGAAGAATGACCCACAGCAGTTGAACAACATATACGAAGAACCTGAAGCCGCAAGGATACTGCCGGAACTCAAGGCAGAACTTCACAGACTTCAGGTCCTGTATGACGATCCTATAAGAGATCTTTAGATTACTGTTTTGCGATGTTTTCACGCATTTCGGTATCGGCCTGGATGTTCTTCATCTTGTAGTAGTCCATGATACCGAGATTTCCGTTACGGAAAGCCTCCGCCATTGCGAGAGGAACCTCCGCCTCAGCCTCGATCACTCGTGCGCGGGCCTCCTGTGCCTTTGCCTTCATCTCCTGCTCGAGGGCAACAGCCATGGCACGACGCTCCTCGGCACGAGCCTGAGCGATGTTCTTGTCTGCTTCCGCCTGATCTATCTGAAGCACAGCACCGATATTCTTTCCGATGTCGATGTCCGCGATGTCGATAGAAAGGATTTCAAAAGCAGTTCCTGCATCAAGTCCCTTGTGGAGAACAACTTTTGAAATGGAATCAGGATTCTCAAGCACAAGTTTATGACTCTCGGCAGAACCGATGGATGAAACGATTCCCTCACCGACACGTGCAAGGACTGTCTCTTCACCGGCACCTCCGACAAGTTGCTTGATGTTTGCGCGTACTGTCACACGCGCCTTGGCGATAAGTTGGATACCGTCCTTTGCCACTGCAGTGACAGGAGGCGTATTGATGACCTTAGGATTGACGGACATCTGCACAGCCTCGAACACGTCACGACCTGCAAGATCGATTGCCGCCGCCATCTTGAAGTCAAGGGAAATATTTGCCTTGTCAGCAGAGATAAGGGCATTCACCACCTTCGGAACATTACCCTTTGCAAGGTAGTGAGCCTCAAGTTCATTGGCATAGAGCGTAAGGCCGGCCTTTGTTCCGGTTACCATTGCCATCACGATGGTGTTAGGGGACACTCCTCTCCAACGCATGAGAACGAGTTGGATAAGGGAAATACGGACTCCGGATATCAACGCCTGGAACCACAAGGTCACAGGGAAGAACCAGAGGAAAATGACGAGGCCGACTATCGCGACCGCGATCCATACGATTAGCATTGCATCCATTTTTTATAGTTTTATTAAAATTCTTCACCGACAGGCCTTACATAGACCTTCTTGTCTTCAATCATCACTACCTCCACTTCCACGCCGGGGTCTATCATGCCCTCCAGAGCCTTCACTTCCACTGAATCTTTATCAAACAGAACCATTCCCATCGGAGCGAGCCTTGTTACTGTCTTTCCCCTTTCGCCGACAGAAATCACTCCATCAGAAGACACCGCCTTTGAGTCTATATTGGTTTCCAGAGAAAGTCTCTTCCATGTCTTTGCCCTGAGGACCCATATGGTCAGGGCCACTATCAGGAGAGCATTGACGCCTGTCACTATGGCACCGGCAGTATTTCCCATCTGGTTGAAGGCATAGAAGCAGGAACCTCCCATAGAAAGAAGTCCGAGGATACCGGCGACACCGACACCCGGAATGAGAATGATCTCTGCAAATATCAGCACAAGGCCGACAAGAATCAAGGTTATTATGAATCCCATAATCTGAATTTATCTTAATGGTTGTATATGATGACAGGCCTTTCGCTCCTGACGCTCATGGACGGGAACCACATGTCTTCTGCCGTTATCCCGCATTTTTCGATAGCCTCGACACAATACTCGAGTCGTCCGAAATCGGCGTCGACATTGTTGGTACCGAAGGTGAACTTCAGTCCCCTCTCCTTGGCCTTGCTTATGATCTCAAGACTTGGAATCCGGTATCTTGCATTGATTTCCATAGCAATGTCATACTTCTCCATCACATCGAGAATCCTGTCGACTCTTTCTTCTGTCCAGTACCTGTCGTAGTCAGCATGCATTTCATCCGGAATATATGTCGGATTGGCAAATATGTCTGCAGGCTCATTGGTAAGTATCAATACCGTCTGGTCCACGATCCTGTCCATGTATCCTTCCCTGTCGACCCCGTCAAAATGGACTTCTTCCTGACGGTAGATGCGTGAGTTACGGTTCTTATGGTCCATTATCGTCATGGCATCAGTGAAGAGATAATCGAAAATGGAAAGGGCCTCCTGCGAAAAGGTGCTCGTCCATTTCCTTCCCTCCCCCTGCACTCCGCACAAGAACGGAAGAGGCTTGACTTCGTCATAATATTCGTAGACCTCGCTGTCATCGGCAAGCATGCGTCCTACACCACCCTCGCCGGCATTTGGAGCGACGCCGTAATTTATTCCGTAATTCATCGACATGGCATGAGCCATTTCCTTTGTCAGGCCGCCCTTCAGGTGGACATGATAATCGATGACAGGAAAATTCTTCTGCTGAAGACGTATTATCGCGTCCGTCCGCTCGTCTACCGGTGGAAGGGTGTCATTTTCATTCTTCACTTCGCCAGAAAGATCCGTCACAACCACATCTCTGAACTTCACACAGCCACGGCCGCCTTGTATGAAGAATCGTCCTGACCCCAGAACGCGATCCGAATATTCTTCAGTACGGTACGGAGCATCCGGTTCAGTATAACAGACAACATCAGTCCCGCCTATGCCTACGGTAATGTTCCTGCCGCGGACCGCAATCTCGAAGTCAAACCATTCCTCGTCTTCTGCCAAAGAACGATAGAGGTTGCGCACTGCAGCAAGACTTCCTGACTTTCTCGTTCCGTCAACAGGTCCGTTCCGGAACAGCACTTCATAGCCGCTTTTCCCGTCTGAATGAAACATTATGGATGCTTCTGCATCCTTGTCCGTATACGCCTGACCCTTCAGAATGAAGTTCCTGTACTCACCGGCAACAGATACCGTATCATTGCCGCACACCTCCAATTCATTGCCGCGTACAACCGTTCCATCCATGGCAATCCATCTGTCAATCCTTTTTGTACTGCCTGCAGGCATACAGGAAAGAACTGACAGAGAAAACACAACCAGATAGACAAGTCTGTTCATATTGATCATTTCTTCTCAGAAATAGCATTACACTGAGCACCGGACACTCCCATGGCACGCACGAACGAAGCGAGATTCTCCGCGGTCTCCTTGTCTGCAAACGGCGCCACAACATACACATTAGCCCCATCTTCAGTCTTGGATCTGGCAATATCCTTTCCGGCAGCCTGCTGCCTGATGCCATCAGCAACGACCATGTCCAGTTCCTTCTGGCCTGTCACTATCCTTACCTCATAAAGAGTCTGCACCTTCTTTCTTTCAGCCTCCAGAGCCTTGGCTTTCGCAACAGTAACCTCCTTTCCATCATTGAATGCAACAATGAAGGCGCTGCGGAAACCTGCACGCTTCACGGCATTCAGATTGGCCAGAACATCATTGTATCCGGAGAACAGGCCCACACGGTATGTATGCTTTCCATTTGGAGCAACTGTTTCAAAGACCGGACTCAAGCCCTTCAACTGGCCCACTCCGGCCTTGGTGTATGTAGAGAACATCTGTATCTGATACACAAGCCCTTCAGGAAGAGTCTGATCTTCAGCAAACTGGCCTTCTTCGAGAATCTTGAAAGAATAATCAAAATCCGGCTCAGGCTCAAGCATGTCCAGCGCCAAAGGCTCACCGAAACTGTTGCGCGTAAAGACAAAGTCTGCGGACTGCCCCACCATCTCACGGTCTGCCTCAGCAAGAAGTTTGTCTGGATCTATCACAACTCCATTAAAAAGGAATTCCATTTCGATTTCCTGAAGCCGCACTGATGCCTTGTCAAGAGAATCCTGCATCTGAGGCATAAGCACCTCATACGACAGAAGCGCCTCCTCTATAGCAGCCATCTCCTTAGGATCGGAAGTCTGCCCATATCTGACCCTCGCTTCTTCAGCCCTCATTCCATAGACAGATATGGAATCACGAAGCGACCGCACCTCCGCCATCTTTTCCATATATCTGCGCGTATCCATATTCTCCGGAATATCAGCAGAAACAGCCCCCGGACCAGACATGGCATTACCGGCAAAAGGCTCGAGCCCGGCAAGTTTCCGCAGTTCATCGGAATCCGTCACAGAATGTCTTACAGGCATATCATCATAGTCCAGAACATATACCCATACACTGTCCTTCCCGCAATCTCTATTGGATGCAAACACAGAATAACGCCCGTCAGGAGTATCGACAAAAAGTAAATCATCAGCAGGTGACGAATATGGAAAACCCATATTCACAGGCATTGTCCAGTCTCCGGAAACCGGGTCAAGTTCCGAAACATATATGTCATAGCCTCCTACTCCGTAAAGGCCCTTTGATGAAAAGTACAACCTCTTGCCGTCAGGGGACAACATTGGATATATCTCATCCGCAGCCGAAGTCATATACTCGTTGAGAAGAGAAGGCGCAGACCATACAGTATCCTGAAATTCAGACTTATATATATTCCTTATACCGTTCTTGTCAGAAGAAGACCAATAGATCTCCTGATTGCCTTCCTGAAAATAAACCGCCTTGGAAAACTTGTGGGCAACACTGTCAAGAGGACAAGGAAGAGGCCTCCAGGTGCGATCCGGAAGAGGATAATAAAGAAAGAAATCATCCAGAGAAAACCTGTGTCTGGCAACCACTGTCGGTTCTGATGCAAAAGACATCATGTTCAAGCCGTTTTCCGACATCAGCATACGGTCACTGATATCCAGCCTCAACAAAGAGTCATCAGCAGTCATCAGCGAATCGACGAACATGTCCAATGCCGCCGCATAAGCATCCTTTGAATCCGCGAAATGATAAGCCTCTCTAAGTGCATCTGCACGCTCAGCCTCCCTGATCACCTTGTCGGTCTGACCGGACAAAGGCCATGCACAAAGCAAACATAAAAATATATAGAAGAGGATGGTTTTCAGTCTCATCACTTTGTTTTCACTCATTATCAGCCTACAAATTTAAGAAATATCTTCATTTATAAGAAAAAAATCGTAAATTTGTGCCCTATTTTGCGTTTAGTAAACAATTTTTAAAACAGCAATAATTATGCAAAGTAAAGGTGCTATCAGATTTGTGGCCATTCTTCTTATGCTCGCATCTCTCTGGCAACTCTCCTTCACCCTCGTAACCAACAGGCAGGAGAACAAGGCAGAGAAGTATGCGGAGGCCAAGGCAGAGGCTGCAATGCAGACTGCCGCATTCAGCAAGGTCGCTGAAGCGGACAAGGCCTTCTACCTCGATTCCATCAGAAAGGACGAGAACAGAAGGTACATCGACTCTATTTCTTCAGAGAAGATTTATTTCGGTTACACTTACAAGGACGTAAAATCAAAGGCCATCAACCTCGGTCTTGACCTCAAGGGAGGTATGAACGTCATGCTTCAGGTGCAGCTCAAGGACCTCGTGAAGGCTCTTTCCGGCGGAAAAAACAACCCTGAGTTCACACAGGCTCTTGCACTTGCAGAAGAGCGCAGCGTGAACTCCCGCCAGGACTTCATCACCCTCTTTGCCGAGGCTTGGGAAGAGACATCAAACGGAATGCCTCTTGCCCAGATCTTCGGAACATATGAAATGAGGGACAAGATCGTACCTGAGTCTACGAATGCC